>JAYTNY010000623.1:0-23118 GCA_043748055.1 Roseobacter sp. | reverse complement strand
CGTCGTGATCGTGCCCGTACTCGCCGTCATGCCCGTCGCTTACCCGCTTCCGGTGCTCGCACTTTTTATTCGCTACCGGATTGCCAGATGACCCACTAGGTGCGATCTATGCAAGAAACAGGTATTGGCGCATGGCTCAAACAACGCCGTGTCGAGTTATCCCTCACCCAGCAACAACTGGGGCAGCGCGTGGGCGCATCGGCCATCACCATTCGCAAGTTGGAGGCGAATGCGCGCAAACCTTCTGCCGAGATGGCCCGCGCCCTGCTGCACGCACTCGCCATCCCCGAAACCGAGCGCGAGGCTTTTCTGGCGCTGGCGGCCACTGCGCCAGATGAACGTCACGATCAAGCAGCCAATCATTCCACCTATTGGCCGCACAACGTCTTGCAACTGATTGGGCGTGAGGACGACATAGCCGCTGTGCTGAAGTTGTGGCAATCCAACGACGCACGTCTCATCACCTTGAGCGGCCCCGGCGGTGTAGGCAAAACTAGCCTGGCGCGCGAAGTGGCGCAGCGCGTTGCCAGCCAAAAACGAAACGTGGTGTGGGTAGAGCTGGCCCCGCTGTTGCACGTGGATCAAGTGCTGCCCGCTATCGCCCGCGCATTGGGCATGGTGGATATGGCATCGGGCGGGCAAGTGCACGTGCTGCAACGCATTGTGGATTATGTGTCGAACGCAGCCACAAACACGTTCGCGAACACGGTCACGTTATTGGTCTTGGACAACGCCGAGCATGTGCTCGGTTCGGCCAATGAGATTGCGGAACTGCTAAACAGTTGCCCGAAATTGACGATGCTTGTGACCAGCCGCGCACCACTGCGGGTGCCAGGTGAGCGCCGCTTTGCGGTGTCGCCTTTGCCACCGGGTGCTGCGCAACAATTGTTTACCGAACGGGTACGCGAGGCCGACCCGCACTGCGCCACGAACGCATCTGCCGAATCGGCCATCCGCCAGCTCTGCACACATTTGGATGGGTTGCCATTGGCGATTGAACTGGTGGCCGCCCGCGCCACGCTGATGACGCCACAGGCGATGTTGGCTCACTTCGTCACCAACGATGCTGTGGCGCTGCCGTTTATTGCCGATGGTGTCTCCAATTTGCCCGCACGCCAACGCACTTTGCAAACCTCCATTCAGTGGAGCCTTGATCTGCTAGATGACAACGCCCGTCGCGCTTTTCGTTTTCTGGGTGTCTTTGTCGACGCGTTCGCGTTGGATGCGGCGGTGCGCGTGGCCTGCCTTTTGGGTGCGGTTGAAGAGGCCCCGACACCGGAGCAACAGGTGGCCGCATGGAACACGCTCACTACGTTGTTGGAGGCTAACTTGCTGGTGCGCCACGCGGGTGATGAGCCGCGCTTTGGCATGCTGGAAACGTTGCAGGCCGCTGCGCAAGCCGGGCTTATGCACATGGGCGAGGGGATGCAAGCCCGCGAACGCCATCTGCACTATTTCTTAAGCTATGCCGAAGCGTGTGCCCAGGAATTTGAGCAGACGCATCAGGTTGCGCCACTGCAAGCCATTCTGGCGGCGATGCCCGATATTTTGGCGGCGACAGACTATGCCCTTGCGCAAGGCTGGGCCGAGCGGGCTTGCCGACTGTGTACGCCGTGCGCCCAGGTGTGGGCAGATTTTGGTTATTTTGCAGAAGGCGTGGCGATGACCGAACGGGCATTGGCCCTGCCGGTTGCCCAGACACCTGAATACGTGCGGGCGCGAGCGGGTGCGTTGCTCACCCTGGTTCAGTTGAGCGTCAACGTAACGGATCAAGGGCGCGTTATTGCAATTTGCGACGAGGCGTTGGCGCTGTGCCGCAGCATTGGCGATGTGCGCGGCACCTGGCTGGCGTTGCATCAGCGGGCGTGGCTGTGGCGCAACATCAAACCCGCCGAGGGCTGGGCCATGCACGTCGAGTTGCTCGAATCGGCTCGCCGCGTGAACGATGCCCACTGGATCGCCATCAAACTGACCGACCTGGCGGTGATGAGTTGTTACGACTGGGCCGAGTATGCGGCGGCGGTGCGCTATGCCGATGAGGCGCTGCCGTTGTTTGAGGCGATGAGCAACGACCTGGGGCTGTGTTATACGCTGAACATCAAAGGCGCGGCGTTGCGCTTGTTAAACCGGTTGGATGAGGCATCCGAAGTGCTGGAACACTCGCGGATGCTAAGCGCCCACATCTCGCCTTTGCAGCGCTCGCATTTGGAGGATGTGTTGGGCATGGTGTGTCTGGCGCAGGGCAACCTGGATGCAGCGGTGGCGCATTTTGCCGCCGAGGTGCGACTGTACCGACAAATTGGGTTGCCGTTCGGCCAATATGTGGCGCTGGCGAACCAGGGGTTGGCCGAAGTTGCCAATGAATCGCCGGATGCGGAACAACACCTGAGCCGCGCGTTAGCTTTTTTTGATGATGCGCCCGATAGCGATTCAAGCTCGGCAGTTGCAAAAGGGTTTGGGGCGCGCTGTCGCATCGGGTTGGCGCGTTTGGCTGTGGACGCGGGGCACACGGCCAAAGCCGAAGTTTTGTTGCGGGCGGCGCGGGCCGAGGTGGACAAATGCCCAACAGCGTTTAATAGTTTTGAGCACGGGATGCTGAATGACGTTGAGGCGCGGCTGGGGATTTAGCCCACCTTAGCGCGCTCACAGTCTGCGCGAGTATCATGCACTTATGAGTGAGCAAGTCACATCTGTTCAACAACAATTTGGCCCCAATGCAGAGCGCTATGCCCGCGCCAGCTACTTTGGCAAGCAAGACAGTTTGGACGAGTTGATTCGCGTGGCGAACCCGCAGCCCCATTGGCGCATGTTGGATGTGGCGACCGGTGGCGGACATTGCGCGTTTGCATTTTCGCCACTGGTCAGCCACATCACTGCAACCGATGTGACGCCGCAAATGTTGAATGCGGCCAGTGTTGTTGCCCAAGAGCGCGGCCTCGCCAATATCACCTTTGAGCCAGCCGATGCCGAGAACTTGCCTTACCCAGATGCGCAATTTGACTTGGTGGTGTGTCGCATCGCTGCGCACCACTTCAGCGACCCCGGCCAGGCTGTGCTCGAGATGGCGCGCGTGTGCCAACCCGGCGGTGTGGTGGGGTTGATTGACCCGATTGTGCCAAGCCAACGAAGCTTTGCAGATGAGATCAATGCGTGGGAGTTAGTGCGCGACCCATCCACCGCCAGCGTATTAACTGTGAATGGCTGGAGCAGCTTGTTTTGCGCGGCGGGCTTGGATGCGATTCACATCAACACGTTCGAGATTCCGCTGGACTTTGAGGATTTGATTTCGCGGTCAAGCCGTGACGACGAAACGGTTGCGCAGTTGCGGGCCGGCCTGTTGGGTGGGTCGGATGGGATGTGCGAGTGGCTGAAGCCTGAGATCAAAGAGGGGCGGCTGGTGTTTGTGTGGCCGCAGGTGCTGGTGGTAGGTAAGAAGGGTGGGTAGGCGTAACTCAGCGCAGAGCATCCTGAGCGCTCGGCGCCGCGCCGAGCACTCAGGATGCTCTTGATAAGAGTTAGGATGCACTGAGAAGTTGAGTGAACCAAAATGATGAACTACAAAGTAACAACAACGGTGATTGTGTTTGCACTGGCACTGTCTGCCTGCGGCAGAGGCGAGGCCACACCGGTAGGCCTGGAACCCACGCGCACGCCATCGGCCAGCACGCGTGTGCCCCGGCCTACCAAAGGCCCGGCCAACACACCCGCGCCAAAGCCTACTGCGCGCCCCCTCGCCAAAAACGCCATTACCCAAGACAACGCCGCAGACCTGAAAGTGCAAGCCACCCGCGACGAAGCCGCCGTGACGCAGATTTACTCGGTGGCGGGCAACCGCGTGCTGGGTGTGTCGTCGCGCAGCTTTGAGGTGATGGACGCCGACACGCTGGAGACCAAGACCAAGACGCTGTTCTCGATCAGTGCGCCCGACAAATCGTTCTGGTACACCGGCTCGCCCGATGCGACGGCGGGCGCGACGATGGAAGGCGACGGCACGGTAACGATTTACGATTTGGGCAGCGGCCAAGCGGGCAAGACTGTAAAGCTGCCTGCGCCCAAGGATGCGCCCAAGACCGACATCGCCTTAAACGCTAACGGCAGCGAGCTGATTTACGCCAACGGCAGCGTGCAGCGTTACTCGGTAGAAACCGGCAAGCCAATTGGCAAGGCCCTAGATTTGCCAGAGGACACGCTGCGCATTATTTTCTCCGAGGATGGCGCAAAGATTGCAGCGGTGCGGCCCAACGGCGAGATTGTGATTTTGGACACGCGCACGCGTAAGCCCAAAGATGCGGTAACGCTGAAGCCGGGGTTTAAGGTTATAGATCGGTTTTATTTCAGCCCGGATGGCGCATGGTTTGGCGCGAGTGATGGCACAGCGGTGGTGCTGGTGTGGAACCTGGATGCACGCCAGCCCTCGGCGGCGGCGCAAACCCTGTTGGTTGAAGGCCCGGCTTTCCCGGTGTTTGATGCGCAGGCCAAGCGCGTAGCGCTTTTGAACAACGGTATTGTGACGACCTATGCGCTGAGCAGCGGCACGCGCGAGCAGGAATTTCGCTTGTCGGGCGATGTGGCGCCCTCGTCGGCGCACTTTTCTGCCGATGGCGAGATGCTGTTTGTGACCAGCGATAGCGCCACCGAGAGTTTTACGGTGGCGAGTGGCGACCGCCTGCAAACCACAGCGCGGCTGGCGATGACGCGACTGGCTTTTGCCAAAGATGGCAAGCGCATTCTGACGTGGGGCACGCTCACCCAATCCCCCGAACTGGGCATTGTGGATGCGGCTACAGGTGAGGTGGCGGCGCGGCTAAAGCACGACTCGCCGGTGCGCTTTGTGCTGCAAGGTGAGGTGGGCAAGTTTGTGGCGGTGGTGACGCAGGACAACACCACGCATGTGTGGAGCTTGGAAGATCAGAACGAAGTGCTAACGCTGGCCTCGCCAGCCAGCGCACAACGCAGCGGTGCACTGTGCCTCACCCCCAAAGAGGACGGCGTGGTGATGATTGCCGATGACGAAGTTGTGATAGAACCTATTCCGCTAATTGCGAAAGCAATCAAAAAAAGTAAATTTGCGCTGCCAAAAGATGTGAGCAACTTTGCCGGGTGCAGCAACAGCGTGGGTCAGTTCGTTGCGGTTACTGCCGATGAGATTCAGGTGTTGGATTTGACAGGCGCGACGCAGGCCAAGATGGCATTGCCGAAGGATGAGAACTTGCAGCAGGCTGCGTTGTATCAGCTCAGCAACGATGGCAAAACCGTAGCGGCTGTAACGCGTGATGCGTTGTATATCTGGGATGTGGCAGGCGAGAGCCTGAGCCACAAAGTAACGTTGGAAGCGCCGCCCATCTTTGGGTTTGATTTTGCCGCCGACAACCAGCGCATTGATTTGAACTATGGTGACGCCGTAGACCTGGTGGATGTGGCTTCGGGCAAGCGCGTCTCGCTAAACCTGCCGACCAAACCCACCGCGCGTTGGGTGAATGTGTTGCAAACAGCCGATGCCGACACCGTGGCGACGGTGGCGATGGTGTCTGACACCGACACGGCCGCGCAGACAGTGGCCGAGCGCACCTACCGCACTGGCGAGTTAACGGTGTGGAGCGCCAAGACCGGCGAAGTGATTCACACCGTTGAGACGAATGACCCGCTGTATACCGCCGCGATAAACGAGGCGGGCACGGTGATTGTGACGGGCGGGCGGAACAATGTGTTGAATGTGTGGGGTGTCCAGTAAAATTTGGAGTGATATGACAACACCAGTGGTTATTCCGACGCTCCCGCACCTTACGCAGGTTGAGCCAATTGAATACCCTGAATCGGATGGCAAACCTGTGGCAGAGACACAAGCACATTTTCACATTATCCTAACGTTGGTTTCGGTTCTTAGGGAATATTTTCGGCGGGTGCGCGATGTTTTTATCGCTGGCAACCTGATGTTTTATTTTGAGGAAGGCCGACCTACTGCGAGTATTTCGCCCGATATTTTTGTTGTGCGTGGCTTAGACAAACGGATGCGCCGCGTTTACAAACTCTGGGAGGAAGGACGCGCTCCTAACGTGGTATTTGAAATCACCTCAAAGTCCACGCTGCTGGAGGACAAGGGCAACAAGCGTGCTGTCTATGCAACAATTGGTGTGCAAGAGTATTTTTTGTTTGACCCCCTCTCTGAATATCTAAAGCCGCCTTTGCAAGGATTTCGCTTGCTGGGCGATGAGTATGAGCGCATTGCTCCTGCATCTGACGGCTCGCTTCTTTCTGAGGAATTAGGCCTTCGGTTGGTTAAAGAAGGAGACATGTTGAGATTGATTGAGGCAACAACTGGCAAAAAGCTGTTGACGCCGGATGAGGCATACGAAAAGCTGGCCCAAAACGAAGCCGAAGAAGCTGAAGAAGGCGAAGACCGATGAATTACCACGTAACCACCTTTGGCTGCCAGATGAACGAAGCCGACAGCCAGCGGCTGGCCTCGGAGATGGAGAAGCTGGGCTTGACCGCCGCGACCTCGTGGGAGAAGGCCGATGTGTTGGTGCTGAACACCTGCGTGGTGCGCCAGGGTGCCGAGGACAAAGCGTGGAGCTATCTGCACATGCTGAAGCCGTTTAAGCAGCAGAACCCGAACTTGGTTGTAGGCGTGATGGGTTGCCTGGTGGGCGTGCGCGGCAACAGCCCCCTCAAACAAACTTTCCCGTGGGTGGATGTGTTTATGGCCCCCAGCGAGCCTGCGCCGATGGTGGACTTTTTGCTGCAAAAAGAGGGCCAGCGGCTGGGTGATGTAGAAACGCGTGAACGGTTTGCCTTACAGGATGGTGAATTGCGCTTGCCCGCCCACGAACGCGGCCACCGCATCACCACGCATGTGCCCATTGTGCTGGGCTGCTCACACGCCTGCGCATTTTGCATCATCCCGTTTAAGCGCGGCGCAGAACGCAGCCGCCCGATGGATGAGATTGTGCGCGAGGTGGAGTCTCTGGTGAGCCAGGGCGTGCGCGAGGTGACGTTGCTGGGGCAGATTGTGGATCGGTATGGCTACGATTTGTTGGATGACGGCTACGCTATCCAGCATTACAACCCCGGCGCGACCAGCGGTGTGCCCTCGCAGTCGATCCCAGTTGAGACGCCGATGGTGAAGCTGCTGCAACGGTTGAACGATATTGACGGGTTGCAGCGCATTCGCTTTCTTACGAGCCACCCCAACTGGATGACCGACGAATTGCTGGATGCCGTGCGCGAGTTGCCAAAGGTGATGCCGCACATCGAAGTGCCGGTGCAGGCAGGCGATGACGAGGTGCTGGGCAACATGCGGCGCGGCTACACCCGCGATCAGTATCGCGCGTTGGTGCAGCGCATTCGAGAGAAGGTGCCGAACGCGGGGATTGCGACGGACATCATCGTGGGCTTTTGCGGCGAGACCGAGCAGCAGTTTATGCGGACGTATGACTTGCTGGAAGAGCTGAAGTTGGATGTGATTCACCTCGCCAAATACAGCACGCGCCCCAACACCACCGCCGCGCGCAACCTGGCCGACGATGTGCCTGAAGAAGAGAAGCAGCGCCGGTTCCAACTGTTGGAAGATCAGCAGGCGCGGATTGTGGGCGAGATTAACAAAGGCTTGCTGGGCCAAACCGTGCAGGTGTTGGTCGAAGATCAATACAAGGGAAAGTGGCGCGGGCGCATGCCTAGCAACAAGCTGGTGTTTTTTGAGGATGATTCACGCGAGTGGCGCGGCGAGTTGGCCGACGTGCAAATTAGTTGGACGGGGCCGTGGAGCATGCAGGGGGAGTTGGTGAGGGAAGGGGTGATGGCTGCCTAACCTCTGTTGATGCCCGGAAGTTGCGAGATTACTGTCTAAATACAGAGCATCGCATTGGCAAACACAAAGCGAAGCTGTTCGAATCATTGCTTGGCCTAACTGCCGAAAATGCGGAGCCGCTGAAAACCGCTTTACTTGAAATTGTGAAGACATATGAGGCAGAGCTTGGTGATAACGATGAGCATGGACAGCGTTATCGGATCGAATTCGAGATGACTTGGCAAAGCAAAAGCGCAACGCTTCTGAGTGTGTGGATTGTGCGACCAAGCGAAGATTTTGCCCGTCTGGTTACCTGCTATCCGATTTAGTTGAGGTGAATATGAACACAATCAATTTACTTGATGTCGTTGCTTTGACGATGGAAATCCCGAAATATAAACTGTGGCGGGGTGAAATAGGTGCTGTGGTCGAAGTTCATCCCAAAGGCGGCTATGAAGTCGAATTTGTTTCTCAAGATGGCTACACCTACGCCTTGATCACCGCGAAGAAAGATCAACTCATAGCACTAAGGCAGAAGCCATTGCATACATCACGAGAATTAGTTCCGGCGGCGTTGTAAACGTCCAATCACTTTCGCCTAACTCCAAATTTAAGTTGCCAACCACTGGAAACCATAACCAGTTTGTGTATACTTTGCCCCGCCAAGAGCAACTTAACAAGCCGGGGTGGCGGAACTGGCAGACGCGCGCGACTCAAAATCGCGTTCCTTCGGGAATGTGGGTTCGATTCCCACCCTCGGCATCAAAATGGCATCACCAAATTCTGGTGATGCCATTTTTGTTGCAGAAGTATCAAATTTTCGACAAGGGTAATCTGATTGCAATTTAAGTGCGTCTGACTGGCTAGGTTAATATACTACCCGAATGGGTAGATATGGCCGACAAACCGCTCTGACGATTCTCTCGCTAAGCCTTGTTTGTGTGTTGCTGCTGATTGGGCGTGGACAGGACGTGGCCGCCCGCGTGCCAAACCGCGCTGCAGCCGCCATCGAAGCCACCGCCACCTGGACGCCCACAGCTACGGCTACCCTTGCGCCAACGGGCAATAACGTTGACCTAGCTTCGCTGAAATGGGCCAGCGCCACCAACGGCTTTGGTGAGGTGCGCGTGGGTACGAACACAGCCGGTGAGACCTGCAAACTGAACGGCACAGCCTACGCAAACTGCTTGGGGCTGCATGCCGATGCTGAGTTGACCTACGCTATCAGCGGCATCACTCGGTTTACGGCGCGGGTGGGGCTGGACGATAACGTGAACGATCCGGTGATTTGCGACGTGGCCGGGCATTACTACCAAACCGCCTCGGTGCGCTTTGAGATTTATGGCGATGACCAACTGCTTTACGACAGTGGCGATTTGAACAAGGACGACCGCGCCCGCGATGTGGATGTGGCCGTGCCCGCAAGCGCAAAGACCCTGCGCATTGTGGTGGACAATGTGGACGGCAAGATTACTTGTGACACCGCCAATATTGGCGATGGGGTTCTCTCGGTCAGCGATGTTGGGGCCAGCACACCCGCGCCCACTCGAACAACAGCGCCCACACAGAACCCAGCACAAACGCAAGTGCCTTCGCCGACGCGAACGCCCTCACTCAGCCAAACACAAACCCCCACGCGCAGTCCTGTTTCAACCAGCGCGCCGAGTATCGTTCCGGGTTACAAGATGTATGTGCCGTTGGTTGAGATGTCTGAGGTCGGCGATAGTGCTGGCTTGCCTTAGCTTGCCGGGCGCTGGCCGACGTAGAGCAAATGATCCGCTGCGCCATGTTGCGCTGGGTCGTGGCCGAGTCGATAGTTCAACGGGTTGATGGCTTGCTCGTGATCCGCGACCAGACACTGCACGCCCACCAATGCACGCAGGCTGAACCCGATCTGTGTCATAAACGGCGCTACCTCGGTGGGATGCGCAGCGTAATGATCGGTAAAGCCCTTGCCGGGTGGAATCTCAATTATGCCCGTGCTGATGAACAATTCACCAAATGGACTTTCCGCTTGTCACCCCGCACTTTTACGGGTGTCTACCCGCACCTGCCGGTGCTAAAATCTCCCTCGCCGCGCCCACTCTTTTGACGTTCGCGCCGTCCGACTTTTGACGGCACTGTATTCGTTCGCTTTCAACTGTTATCTCAGTTGTGTTCTCTTAAGCCTGCACCCCGCAGGCTATGTCTCTTTGCATGATTTCCAAGCACTTAAATACGCTTGAGCTGCCCAAAATATTGGGCCGCTTGTCTAACCACTGCGCCTTCACCGCCAGCATCGAATTGGCGCGACAGCTTGCCCCATCCACAAATGCTGCCGAGGTGCAGCGCCGCCTGGCCGAGACCAGCGAGGCCAAAGAAGCCTTGCTCAAAAACGACAACCTGAGCATCGGCGGCGCTCATGATGTGCGCGAACCGGTACGCTTGGCCGCACGTGGCGGCGTGCTCGAACCCAAAGAGCTACTGGATGTGCGCGACACGATTGAATCGGGCCGCAAGATTCAGCGGGCGCTCTCGCGCTTTCAGGCGTTGTATCCGCAGCTCACGTCTATTACCAACGTGATTGAGCCGCTGGGCAGCCTGGTGGCCGAGATCGGCAAGACGATTGACGACAGCGGCGAGGTGCGCGACACCGCCAGCGATCACCTCGCAGTTATTCGCCGCCAGACGCGCATTGTTCACGAGCGGTTGCTGCAAAAGCTGCAACGCATGGTGAGCGATGGCAACAACGCGCCGTATTTGCAAGAGGCGCTGGTAACGCAGCGCGGTGGGCGCTACGTCATCCCCATCAAAAGCGACTTTAAGGGCCGCATCCCTGGCCTGATTCACGACCAAAGCGCCAGCGGCCTCACGCTGTTCATCGAGCCATTGGCTACGCTGGACTTGAACAACGAATGGCGCGAGCTGCAACTGGCCGAGGAGCGCGAGGTGCGCCGCATCTTGCTGGCTATTAGCACCCGCGTGGGCGAACATGCCGATTCGATCATTCGCACCGTCGAGGCGCTGGCTCTGTTTGATTTGGCGCTGGCGAAGGCGAAGTATTCGGAGGCGGTGCGGGGCGTGGCGGCAGTCGTTGGACAAGGAGAGGGGGGGACAAGGAGACAAGGGGTATCTTCTCTCCCTATCTCCGTGTCCCCGTGTCTCCTTGTCCAAGCTAGGCATCCCCTGCTCAACCCCGAAACCGTTGTGCCCATAGACATTGAGTTAAACAGCGAGACGCGCATCTTGGTCATCACCGGGCCGAACACGGGCGGCAAGACGGTGGCGCTAAAAACCGTGGGCTTGTTTGTGTTGATGACGCAGTGCGGGTTGCATGTACCCGCAGACCGCGCGGCGCTGCCAGTGTTCGATAACGTGTATGCCGATATCGGTGATGAGCAATCTATCGAACAAAGCCTGTCCACGTTTAGCTCGCATTTAACCAATTTGGTCTCGTTTTTGGAGAAGGTGGATGCTGATGCGTTGGTGCTGCTGGATGAGTTGGGTGCGGGCACCGATCCAGTAGAGGGTGCGGCGATGGCACGGGCCATGCTGGAATATTTGCAGACGACCAAAGCCATCTGCATGGTGGCCACGCATTACCCGGAGCTTAAGGCCTGGGCATATGTCACCGCAGGTGTCATCAATGCCAGCATGGCGTTTGACGACAAGACCCTGCGCCCGCTCTATAAGCTGATGGTGGGCTTGCCGGGCCGTAGCCATGCCTTTGCCATTGCCCAGCGGCTGAATATGCCGCAAGCCATTTTGGATCAAGCCCAAAGCTACATTGATGGCAACACCGCGCGGGCCGAGGATATGCTGGACGAGATTAGCAAGATGCAGCGCCAGGCCGAAGCCGCCCGCAGTGCCGCCCGCCGTGCCGAGAAAGAAGCCGCCCAAAACAGCGACCGCTTGCGGGCGCGGCTGAACCAAATTGAGGACGAGCGCAAGCAATTGTTGGCGAAGGCCCAAGAAGATGCCCTCAAAGAAACCGAAAACTTGCGCGCCGAAGTGCGCCGCCTGCGCGCACGCATCGTAGCGGCTGGGGGAACTGGATCGTTGGCCGAGGTCAAAGCCATCGAAAAAGAATCTGAGCAAGTGGCGGATAACGCCGCGCAATCTCGTGGTGAATCTCTCATCTCTAATCTCCACTCTCCTCCTGCAAGGCGCACGCTTAAACCCGGCGACACCGTGCGGGTGAAGACGCTGAACACGACGGCTGAAGTCAGCGAGGTCTTTGGCAACGAGGCCGATGTGCAAGTGGGTCGTATGCGTATGCGCGTCAAGCTGAGTGACTTGGAGCGCATTCGCGGTGCGCAACCCCTGGCCGAAAAGCAAGAGACTGTGACGTATGTGGAGAAGCCGACCTCGCCGGGTATGGAGTTGGACTTGCGCGGCATGAACGCCGAAGAAGGCGTGGCGCTGGTGGAGGATTACATTGATCGCGCTGCCAGAGTTGCGCTGCCGTTTGCGCGCATCATTCATGGCAAGGGCACAGGTGTGCTGCGCCAGGCTGTGCGCAATGCGCTCAAGGCGCATCCGTTCGTCAAATCTTTCGAGACCGGCTTGGATGGCGAGGGTGGGGACGGGGTGACGGTTGTGAAATTTAAGGAATGACCGTTAAAGTTTGAGTTTGAGTTGGGAGTTTGAAAACAAACTCCCAACTCAAACTCAAACTATGTCCAATATTCTCTCCGTCGGCACCGCTTTGCCGCCCCACGCGCTTACGCAAACCGACCTGGCCCAATTTGCACGCAGGCATTTTGAGGGCAAGCTGCGCCGGGCCGAGCAGTTGCTGCAGATTTTTGAGAACACCCAAATAGATGCACGCCACTTGGTGGTGCCATTGGCGTGGTTTGACCAGCCTAACCACACCTGGAAAGAGCGCAACGACCTTTACATTGCGCAAGCCGAGGCGATGAGCCTGACCGCTGCGCAGCAAGCTCTAGACCGTGCAGGCCTTGCGCCGCAAGATGTAGACATGCTGATCTATGTCAGCACCAGCGGCTTGATCACACCCAGCATGGACGCGCGCCTCATCACCAAGCTGGGCATGAAAGCCACGACCAAGCGCCTGCCCATCTGGGGCCTGGGCTGCGCGGGTGGCGTGGCGGGGTTGGCGCGGGCGCTCGATTGGTGCAAAGCCTATCCTGACAAGACCGCCTTGCTCGTGGTGGCCGAAACCAGCAGCCTCACTTTTCAAGCCGATGACTACACGATGAAAAATTTCATCTCGTGCAGCCTGTTTGCGGATGGGGCGGCGGCGGTGGTGGTGCGGGGTGACGAATGCGGAATAGTGACGAGTGACGAATGTCGAGTGACGAGTGTTGAACATCGCTCGTCACTCGTCACTCGTCATTCGCCACTTTCTTCCCTTCATTTTCTTTCTTCCCAATCTACGCTATTCCCCAACAGCGAGCACGTGATGGGCTGGAGCGTGGGCGATATGGGCATGGAGGTGATTCTGGCCCCAGAGATTCCGGCCCGCATTGCGCGAGACTTGAAGCCGGTTGTAGAGCAACTGTTGCAGCCGCATGGTTTGTGTGCTGGCGATATCAAGCACTACATCATGCACCCCGGCGGCGCACGCGTTCTGGATGCGTTTGATGCCGCGTTTGATTTGCAACACGACGAGCTGCGCTTCTCACGTGAGGTATTGCGCCAACACGGCAACATGAGCGCACCCACTGCGCTGTTTGTGCTAGAGCACATCTTGACCAGCAATGTTATTCAACCTGGCGACTATGCGTTGATCGGCGCGATGGGGCCCGGGTTTAGCTCAGAGTTAATTTTGGTGCGAAGCTGAACCCCCGACCCCTTATGTGACATGAGAAATTAAGCAGGATACGACCGGATTCCAGGCTTTAGCCGGTTAAAAACTCGGTGAAGCATTTGTGTCGAGCCGATTGACTAACCGGCTAAAGCCTGGAATCCATATCCTGGTTAAATTTTCATCTTGCATTAGGGGTCGGGGGTTCCGAAGCAAAACGCGCACGAGTTTTTGCATGGGTAGATTACGAGATCAAAAACTCTTAGCCATCTTTTGGTGAATTCAACCTGACCAACGACTATCATTCACCTCAAGATGAACACGCAGCCACAAGGTTCTCCACAACCGCATAGCTCTGGCTCGTCGGCGCGGCTTATGCGCATCGCCCTCACGCTAGGCATTGTTGCGCTGATCATTTTTATTGCGCAGCAGGTGTGGGCGTTTGGGCAAACGCTGGGCGGCGTGCTGTCTACGCTGGCCGCGTCGTGGTTTCTAGCGCTCATCGTGCGTCCGTTTATTGGCCTGTTGCGCAATGCACCGCTGGTGCCGCGCCTCGTCATCAAACGCGTGCGGGCCAAATATGGCGATTCGATTGCCCGCCGCGTGCAGACCACCCGCATGCCCTTTGGCGTGGCCGTCGCTATTGTGTATGTCATCGTGCTGCTGTTGTTGGTCGGCGGCATCACCATCGCCATCGCCGCCATTGTGCCGCAGGCTACAGCACTCATCCAAGCCGTGCCGACGCTGGCTACGCAGTTGCCCATTCAAATCGCAGCCTTCTGGTCGGACATCGCGCAGCGCATGGGGCTCGACCCCAGCTCCATCAACCAGTTCGTCTCGGCGCAAGACATCTCGGCCCGCATCGCACAACTGGTGCAACTCACGCTTAGCCAAGCCGTCAGCATTGCCACGTTTACGGCAGGTGCGCTGGGCCAAACTTTTCTGGTGATTATTTTGAGTTTGTACATTGTGGTCGAGGACAAGCTGATTGAGCGCCAGTTCTTCGCCATCATGCCCCGCCGCACGCACGAGGCCATGACCGCGCTCATCGCCGCCGTCGAGCGCTCGTTTACCGGCTACTTGCGCGGGCAGGTGGTGGCTGCGCTTATTCGGGCGTTGCTCACGTTCACCGTCTTCACCGTGTTTGGGGTCAACTTCGGCATCGTCGTCGGCTTTGTCTACGGCATCTTGTCGTTTATCCCGCTGATTGGTTCACCGATTGGCATTCTGATCGCGGTCATCGTTGCTTTAATTTTTCAGCCTGCTGCCGTGCTGCCCATTTTGATCATTTTGACCATTCTGGATCTCATCGTGGCCTACGGCATCTTGCCTGCATTGTTGAGCGACGCGGTGGGCGTTCCCAGTTTGATCGGCCTGATCTCCATCAGCCTGGGCGTGCAACTGCTGGGCTTTTGGGGCCTCATCTTTAGCATTCCGTTGGTGGGCGCGGGTTATGCCGTCATCTTTGATTTTTATTTGCCGCGCCGCCGCAAAGCCGAAGGCCTGCCCGAATATGACCCAGCTTTTAACGCGCTGGTCTACCCACGCCGTGCCGTGCGCAAACCCGGCGAGCTAACGCCCTCGCAGCAGCTGACGCAGAAGGCTAAGCAGGGCATGGCCCACGCCGCCCGGCAGTTTGTCATATTGGTGTCCGAGGCGGCCAAACGCATCGAGAAGCAACGCGCCGAACGCAAGAGCCGATGACGGTACAAACGGGTTCACGCCCATATCCACATCCAAATACGCCCTGGGTCATGCGCCAGACCTGGCACGATCTGCTGTTTATGCACTGGCCGGTTCCCATCGAATCGCTGCGCCCACACATTCCACCCAGCCTGACAATTGACACGTTTGACGGCCAAGCCTGGATTGCAGTGGTGCCGTTTCGCATGAGCGACATTGCGCCGCGTGGCTTGTTCCCGGTGCCGTGGCTCTCGGCCTTCCCCGAATTAAATGTGCGGACGTATGTGATTCGGGATGGCAGACCCGGTGTGTGGTTCTTTAGTTTGGAGGCGGGCAATTCGCTGGCGGTGTTTATTGCGCGCACGGGGTTCAAGCTGCCCTATTTTCATGCGCGGATGAGGCTTGAGCAGGTGCCTGGCACCTTGAGTTACACAAGCCACCGCATTCATCGCAACGCGCCACCCGCAAACTTCATCGGCAGCTACGCACCCATCGCCCCGCCATTTGATGCGCAACCGGGCTCGCTCGAATACTTCCTCACCGCCCGCTATTGTCTCTACACCGCTGATGCGCGTGGTCATGTCTATCGCGGCGAGATTCATCACCCGCCCTGGCCGTTGCAACTGGCCGATGCCGAGGTGCAAGCCAACACCATGACTGATTGGCTCAACATCAAGCTGCCGGATGTAAGCCCGCTGCTGCACTTCTCGCGCAAGCTGGAGGTGGTGGTGTGGGGGCTGGAACGCCTGACCTGAGAATAAAAAGCCCAACGGGCTTCGTTGCTGAGCCAGCTTGCCCTGAGCGCTGTACATTTGGACTTCGTAGAATTTCTTGCCGTCTGCTCCGTATCTCATTCACTGCTCCCCCGTCATACTTCTCAACAACCCTCATCCCTTCCACGATTCCACGAGGGCCATGTTGTGTATTTGGCAATATGTTTGCGACAGGAGGCTTTACTATGACAGGAGCGAAACAAAAATGGCGTGCTGCGTTGTCACGCGTTATCGTGCCCGTGATGTTGCTCGGTAGCATCGGCTGGGCCAGCCCACAGGCGGTGATATATGCCGCCCCCGATATTGCAGTTGGGCAGGGCGCTGCCATCGCTAATGGCGATGGAGGTGACGCACCCGACAGCACCAACCACGGCGGCTTGCCTAACACGGCCTACCCCGGCGTGCCCGCCAAGTTCCCCACCGTGTGGGAGGTGAGCGCCCCCGATGCCAGCGGCCCGTATCACCTCGACACCACCAAAGCCTGGCTGGGTAACAGTGTGAGCAGCGAAGCCGATGCCGACAAGATGCCCGATGCCGATGGCGGCACCAACATTTTGAACGGCGGCGCAGACATCGCCAACGAAGACAAGGGCGATGACGGCTGGCTAAACGTGGACAGCGCCATCTTCAACGATTGCCGCGAGAGCGTGCTGAAGGTGCGCCTGGGTGGCGCAGCGAATGCGACGGTGCCGATCACCGACCCGGTCAATTTTGTCAAAAAGCCCATGTTCTTAAACGCTTGGTTTGATGGCAACCGCGACGGCGATTGGGCCGACAGCAAGCGCTGCTTGGATAAAGAGGGCCGCCCGCAAGGCATCGCCTTTGAGTGGGTGGTGCAAAACTGGACGGTGTTCCCCATCAGCGGCACATACGACATCCCCGTGCCAACTGTGTTGGTGATGAATGATGCCGCCGACAAACCGACTTGGGTGCGATTTACGCTGAGCGAGAAACCGGCGACTCTCCCATCGCCCCAAACTGAGCCCCTGGCTGCCACGATTAGCCCGACCGCGACACTGACGAACTTACCAGATGGGCGCGGCCCACAATCGCCCAACGCCTACGAGTTGGGCGAGACCGAGGACTACCTGAAGCCGGGCCAAATCATCACCGGCACACCCGGCACGCTGACCCTGACCAAGCGCTACGAGAGCGATGGCGAGATCAAACTGGGCAGCGTGTTTAGCTATGTGATTGAGTTGGCGAATATCGGCGGTACGGCAAATGCCTACGCGGTGTTAAACGACGTGCTGCCTAACGAAGTGGTGTTGGCCGGTGTGCCCAAAGTCACCGAGGTGATCTCGACGGTGTCGCCGTTGGTGGCGTATGTCAATCCCTCCGGCCCCAGTGGCACGGTGGGCTGGGCTGGCTCGCTTTCGCCCAACGCCAAACTGCGTCTGGTGATTGCGGTGAAGTTGCGCTATTGCCCCAAAGAAGGTGTAACCAACACCGCCAAAGCCAGCCGCTTTGATAAAGACGAGCGCGGCGATGTGCGCCAAGAGTTGTCCAGTTCGGTCTCGTTTAGCGTTGCCAATTGCAACGTGCCGCCTGTGCCGCAGGTGGAATTGATTAAGCGTGTGTTGGGCGACTTTAGGCCGTTGCCGTCTAACTTCCCCTTCAGTATTACCTTGCCGCTGACCGACGATGTGGATTCTCCGCTGGGCGCGGAACATGCCGTGTTCCAACTGGTGCTGCGTTACCCCGGAATCGATGTGGCGCAAACCGCCGTCATCAGCGACCCGATGCCGAGCGGCGTGATTGCTACCGGTGTGGCCGCCTCGCGCGGCGTGGCCGAGATTGCCGACAATGGCAAGCTGGTGTTGTGGAAAGGTGAGATTGGTCGGCCCGGTCGCGGTGAGGTGGTGATTCTGATTCGCGCCCGCATCGAGCGGCCTGTGGTCTGCGAAGAGGCCGTGTCTAACGTAGCCTACTGGTTTATGCGCGATGGCAACGGCGGCGAGGTGGGCGGCAAGAGCAATCCCGCGCCCTTCGGCTTGCGCTGCGCGGATTTGGGTGACGCGCCCGACAGCAGCAATCACTTTGGGGCGCGCATGGCGGCCTACCCCGGCGTCGAAGCCAAATACCCAACTGTGTTTGATGGGGCAGCGGGCCAGCCGCGTGGCCCCAAGCACCTCAACCCGCGTTGGTTCCATTTGGGCCGCGAGGTGAGTTACGAGAACGAGGCCGACACCGGCAGCGATAACGACGGTGTGAACAACATCAAGCCGTTGGTCAACCTCTCGAATCTGGACCGCGCCGATGATGGCTTGGTGCGCCCGCTGGGCTTGCAGCACTGCCAGGTCGGCAAGATCAATGTGGTGGTCAATGTCAACATTCCCATCTCGACCGTGGCGGATTTGAAACTGCTTGCGTTCCTAAATGTGTGGCTGGATGGCAACCGCGATGGCGACTGGGCCGATGCGTTTGATTGCGGCGCGAATGTGAAATCGCGCGAGCATTTGGTGGTAGACAGGCCGATTGATGTGGCTGCGTTGGGCGGCGGCTCGCACACCATCTCCGTCACCACCGATGGCCCGGCCTACTGGCCGGATGAGCTAAAGACCAAAGCCGCTTGGCTGCGCGTGACGCTGAGTGAACGCCCATCCAACAAAGTGATTGATACGAAGTGGGGCGATGGCCGAGGCTACGACGAGCCGTTTAAGTATGGCGAGACCGAGGATTACCTCGTGCGCCTCGCCTCGCTGGCCGAGGGGGCTGACCCTGCCGTGCGCAAGAAGGGCTGGCTGCGCCCCGCCGTGCGCGCCGATGACCAACCTGGAATAACGATCAGCGAGACGCGCTGGATTGCCGAGTGGGCGGTGGATTACCGCAACCTGGGCGACACCACCGCCACCAACGTGCATGTGTTGGACACGCCGCAGGGCGACCAAACCGTGCTGAAGGTGCGCAGCGTGCCTTCGGTTCCGTACACCACAACGGCTGGCACGCTGGACTTCAGCGTAGGCGATTTGTCACCGGGGCGGGGTGGAGTGATCTTAATTCGCAGCGTGTTGCCGGGCAGCACGTTGCCGGGGACGGTCATTACCAACCTGGTGACGATTAAGAGCGACAACGACATTACCGACACGAACAACAGCCAAGTAGTGACGCTGACTGTGCCACTGTTGCCGCCGCTGATTACGCACCCGACCCCCGGCACAACTTGCACGGGCACGGTGACGATTAGTGGCCGCGCGCAGGCCGGGGTGAGTGTGGATGTGATCGTGGACGAAGCCATCTCTGGCACAGTGACGGCGGATAGCAATGGCAAATGGGCGCTGGCTGTGACGTTAGGCGAAGGCGCACACAAGGTGCAAGCTGTAGCCAAGTTCAACGCCGCTCCGAGCGGAGGCGTAAGCAGCCGCAAGAGCCAGGCCGTGAAGATCATTGTGGATTCGTCACTGACCTGGGACCCCATCAGCCTGCGCTTTGTGAGCGAGGAAGGCCGCATTCTGATTCCGCGTGGGCCGGATGGCCGCACGGATGCCAACGGCTGGGGCGTGTGGTTGATTCAAAGCACGACTTACACCGTGTCGGTTCGCATCTGTTGCAGCGATGTGAACGCGGTGGTGACGCTGCAAGTGCCGGGCGTGGGCGAGGTGTCTCTCACCGACCCAGACGGCGACCACATCTACAGCGCTGCCTTTACCACCGGCGACTTGACGCGATTGGACGACCGTAAGCTGAAGCTGTGCGTGACGTGCGATTTGGTGAAGCGTTGCACCGATGGCACTTACTTGATTGACCCGTTTGGCGTGGTGCGCGACCGGCTGGGCAACTTGTTGAACGATGCCGATGTGGCCTGCTATCAATCGCCCGAAGGTGAGGCGAACGCGCCGGTGGGCTATGCGTTGTGGCCCGCCGCCAGCTTTGGGCAGACCAACCCGCAGACCACGAAGGGCGATGGCTATTTCAGCTTCTTCACCCCGGCGGGCACGTATCAACTGAACGTGACGCGCAACGGTTACCAGCCCTACCGCAGCACCGAGATTGTGGTGGCCGACAAGCCGGTGCGCTACGACGTGGCGCTCTCGCCGGTGATTAACGCGGCGGCCAAGTACGTGGTGACGATTGGCGAGAACGGCTTTGAGCCAGCCGTGCTGGCTGTGCCTGCTGGTTCGGTGGTGGAGTTTGTAAACGCCGACACGGGCGCGCATAGCACCGTAAGCGTTAGCGCGAATGGCGTTGGGAATGCTGTGGACGCAGCGAACGCCTGGGACAGCGGTCTGTTGAACAGCGGCGATGGCTACAAGGCGCAGTTCAACAGCAACGGCACGTTTACCTACTACGATACGCAGAACCCGACGAACGGCGGTTCGATTGTGGTGGGTGGCGCGAGTGGAGGAAATGTGGCGGTGTATCTGCCGCTCATCAGAAAGTGATGAATAGCTGGTAAGCCTCGCAAACACAAACCAGGTTTCTTTTAGAAACCTGGTTTGTGTTTGCGGGGCTGCTGCGCGGCTTCTTTAGCTCAAATTAAGCCGCGCGACTACTTCGCCGTGCTCAATCTCGCCGGTCTCTGCGAAGCCAAAGCTGGCATACAACTTGCGGGCCACATCGTTGGCGGGTTCATAGCTGATGCCGATGTGATTGCACTGCGGCCCGGCTTCGGTCTTGATCTGTTCCAGCAGCAACGCAAACGCCGCCTTGCCGTAGCCCTTGCCCTGATGATTGTGGTCAATCATCACCCGCGAGATAAATGCACCCTCGCCTTTGGTTTGCTCGATGTTGTACATCACAAAGCCCACCATCTCGTCGCCCTCGTAAATAGCAAGGGGTTGGTTGCTCCAAATCGTGCCATCATCCGCGGCGTGGTGCATGAACTTCGATTCGGCTATCGAATACAAATTCGACGCGACGAAATGCTCCTGGTCGGGCCGCACTTTGAGCTTGGCAGCCTGCCGCCAGTTTTGGTGGGTGAGGGGTCGGGGGTTCTGAGGCTTAGCTTTGCCAGAGCACAGAGATTATTTATGTGCCTACTCGTTTTATTTTCCCTACATCACCTTCGTCTTGCTCAGCAGCCCGCCGCGCTCGGCGTTGGCGGCATCCATCGCCGCGGGCGAACCTAGCACCACAATTTGGCCGCGCTCGCGCACGGCATCCAGCACATCGGCGAACTTCACAAAGTCCTGCGTCGTGGTGCCCAGCACCTCGTCTCGTATTCGTTGGCGGTAGCCGTCGTCGATGCTCAGCAAGTGACGTGTCAGCGAGGTGAAGCCTTTTGCATCGGGCAACTCATACGCATCCAGCGAGCCGATGACGCCGATGACGGCCCGCTCGACCTCGCTTTGGCTGGGCGCGTTGCTGCGCAAATAGGGGCCGGTGCCGTCGTAGTTGTCCAATGTCTTTAGTAAGTTTGGGTCGCGGTAAGACAAATATGTCCACACGCCGCTGCGCGAATCAAAGGTGCAGAAGCCGCCATAGGCACCGCCTTGCACACGCACGCGCTCCCACAAGTAACTCGTCCGCAGCCAATTGCTGATGACGTTGATGCTGCCATGCAGCGCGTAGCCCAAGTCAAACAAGTTCGCGCCCTTGCCCACATAGTTGACCTGCGAAGGCATCGTCAGGCCTTCGTTCGCGTGCGGCTTTTGCACGTGCGAGTTCCAATCAACCACCCCCGCAGGCGCAGCCGGCAACGAGCCGATGAACGCGCTGAGCTTGGGCTGCAATACGCGCCAATTGGCTTGGTCTAACGTGACGTTTGCGACCATGCCATTGCGATTGATTAGATACTTGCGCACAAACTCCAGCTTGCCGAGGACGCTGGGCCAGTCTTTCTCAATCTGCTCGGCCAAATCTCGCAAGAAGAACAAGTAGCTGATGCCGCCCATTTGCTCGTCCGCAAAATCGGCGGCGGTGAAGCGGCTCTTTAGGCGCGTGTTCACCACGCCGTGCCCGACGGGGATCAGGCCGCCCTCGTTGCGGGCCTTCTCCTCCAACACAATTTGCTTAAAGCGATCTTTGTCGTCCAACTTGGCCGTCAGCAACACATCGCGCATCACATCCAGCAAATCATCCAGTTGCGCCATCGTGCCTTTGCCGCGCAGGAACATGTAGGCGGCGTTGGTGACGCTGCCCGCCGTGGTGCTGTTTAAGGTGCTGGCATACAAGCCGCCGGTCTTGCGGCCAATGCGCTGGCTTAGCTTCACATAGCTCTCGGCCTCGGTGCCCATGCTGAGCAACACGCGCCGAAACAATGCCAGATACGGCAGCGCCACGCTGGGCAACGTACGCAGGTTAAAGCCCACATCCACATACGCAATGCCGTTCGTAAACAGATCGTGATACACGATCTCGGTCTGGCCTTGCCAACTGGTTTCGATGGGAATGGTGCGGTTGGCCTTGTCAATGTCGGCCAGCGTCAGGGTTGGCATCATCGCCAATGCTTCGGCGGAGTCCGGCGCTTCTTGCATCTCACGCAGGGCGTGCGTGTCTTCGATTACGGCATTTAGCTCGGCCTCGCTCATGCTGGCGGCGGCTTTGTCCAGGCGTTCGCGCTCGGCGGCGTCCTCACGTTCGCGCACTGCCGCATCGGGCAGCAGGGTCACTTTTACGCGGTGGGGGTTGTTGAGGAGGTCACGACCGATCAGATTTTCAAACAGTTTGTCGCCATTCTTTAGCTTGGTTTTGATGGCGCTAAGTGGAGCCTCGTAGCGCAGTGGTTCCAGCGGGTCGCCACCGTGCAGCCAAGTGCTGAGCGAGCTGAGCCACAGCGCCAGCCCACGCGGGAAGCGCCCGGTGTTCAGCTCGCGCATGCGGAACTCAATCGTGTTCATCGCCGCCTCAATCATCTCGGCTTCGATGCCGTCGTCCGCCAACTGACTCAAGGTATTCAAAATAACCTGCTCAACCTGGTCAACCTGTGAACCTGCAACCCCCTTCATCCCAGCGCTAAACGTGGTCTGGCGCAGCTCGTCGTCAAAGCCGCCAGTCACATCCTCGCCCAAGCCCGAATCAATTAAAGCCTTGCGTAACGGCGAGGCCTGCGTGCTGAGCAGGATGTAGCTCAGAATTTGCCAGGCCATGTCGTTCTCCAAGTCGCCGCTTTCGCCAATCATCCAGTTCACGCTGATCTGGCTCTTGGCATTGGCTTCGCTTTCGCCCTCGCCCACATCGTAATAAAT
>JAYTNY010000622.1:0-4339 GCA_043748055.1 Roseobacter sp. | reverse complement strand
TCAGTCCCAATAGCTCAGTTGGATAGAGCGTTTGCTTGCGGAGCAAAAGGCCGGGAGTTCGAATCTCTCTTGGGACATTTTGATAAGTAATTGGAGATTAGAGATTAGAGATTGGACGCATTCAATTTCTGATCTTTGATCTCCAATTTTTTTGCCTAACTACCTCAAGTTTTATTTTTGACAGGATGACAGGATTAAACAGGATTTACGAAAATTCCTATCCTGTTTAATCGTGTCATCCTGTCCAGAAATCTCATTCACCCATGCCAAATCAAATCCACGTTGGCAACCTCTCCAAACACTACCAGGTTCACGAGAAAGAGCCGGGGCTGATGGGTAGCTTGCGCGCGTTTGTGGCGCGCAAGTACCGCAGCGTTAAAGCGGTGGATGGCGTCTCGTTTGATATTGAACAGGGCGAGATGGTGGGCTTTTTGGGGCCAAACGGCGCGGGCAAAACCACCACGCTCAAAGTCCTCTCCGGCCTGCTCTACCCCACCAGTGGCGAGGCGACGGTGATGGGCTACACCCCCCACAAACGCGAGACGGCTTATCTCAAGCAGTTCACCCTCGTCATGGGCCAGAAGCAACAACTACTGTGGGATTTGCCCGCCATCGAGACTTTTCTGGTCAACCAGGCCATCTACGAGATCAGCAAGCTCGACTACGCCGCAACGATGAAAGAGCTGGACGATCTGCTCGATCTCTCATCGGTGATGAAGAAGCAAGTGCGCAAGCTGAGTCTGGGTGAGCGTATGAAGTGCGAGCTGGCCGCGGCCTTGCTGCACCGCCCCAAAGTGCTTTTTCTAGATGAGCCTACGATTGGGTTAGACGTAACCGCCCAAGTGCGCATCCGAGACTTCATTGGCGAGTACAACAAGCGGCACGGCGCCACCATTATTCTCACCAGCCACTACATGGCCGATGTGACTGCGCTGTGCGACCGCATCATCGTCATCGACAAAGGCCACGTGCTTTACGACGGCAACTTCCGCGCCCTCATCGAGCGGGTCGCGCCGTACAAAATCATCAAGCTGCAACTGACCCACCCTACCCCCAAAGAAACCCTGGCCCAGTTTGGCAAGGTGGAGCGCTGCGAGGGATTCGAGGCCGTGCTGCACGTCCCCCGCGCCCAAGCCACCGAGTCCGCCGCCCGCCTGCTCACCCAATTGCAAGTGGATGACGTGACGTTTGAGGATCCGCCCGTCGAAGACATTATTCGAGAAGTGTTCGCAGGCAAAGTGGAAGGGCTGCAACGCGGGTAGTGCTTCACGATTTACCCATTCACATTACTCAGCCGTGCGCACCCCTTCGACTGCGGCGGCCAGTTCCGCAATAAGCGCATCATCAGTTATGGCATCTGATCTGAACGAGGCCTTCAACAATTGAACAGGAACCAGCACACTTCATTGCGCAATCTCTGGTCGTCGAGCACGAGTTCTCGGATCTCATTGGGAAGCTGTTCGCGTTGCCATTGACATTCCAAGCGACCTGCCTCGTCACGGTCACTTTCATCCGCCGCTGCGCGTGCGGCCCGGATTGCGTAAGCAGCTGCACCCAACTCATGCGCTGCCACATGTGCCACTACCCCAGCTTGTCCGGCTGCATAAGCCGCTTCTCTCGCTGCTCTGCTCATCACTCTGGCTGCCGCCATGGCATGACCGCCGGCTGTTCGAGCTTGTGTCATTGTGATCTCGCCTCGCGCCCAAGCGCGCGCCAGTTCAATCGCATGTCGCGGACGATCATCGCCGGGCTGCATGTTTTCAAAGAAGTGCAGCACGTGTTGTGCGCAATCAGCTGCCCACACTGCAAGAAGATGATGATCGGCGTCGTGCAGTGTGCCACCACGCCGTACGGTAATAAGCCTTGGGTCTCGTTTCTTGGTAAAGATCACTTGTCTCTCCTTTGCCGTTACTTCTGTCTTACGCTAGCACGTGCCGATGTTGGTGGCATCCGTTTCAAATTCTACGTAAGGCCAAACATGATTTACAAAATGCTTGCGCCGATGCTTTAATTCGTCCCATGGCTGAATCTACAAAAAACAAAACCGCGCATCTGCACCAACATGGCATTGTGGATATGCACTTTGACCTGCTGATGGATTTATACGAGAATCGCAACCGCACCGGCGTGCTGGCCACAGACTATTGGCCGGAGATGAGCGCAGGCAACATGGGTGTGGTGGCGGCGGCCATCTATTTGGAGGACAAGTATGTGCCAGAGATGGCGCTGCGCGTGGCGCTGGCCCAAATTGCGCGGCTGTATGCCGAGGTGGACGCCGACCCGCGCTTCGCCATTTGCAAAAGCCACGCCGACATTGTGGCTGCACGGCAGGCCAACCAGATTGCGTTCTTAATCACGATGGAAGGCGTGGAGCCGCTGGGCAACGACATCAACTTGGTGCGCGTGTTCTATGAGCTGGGTGTGCGCAGCATTGGCCTAACCCATGTGCGGCGCAACATGGCGGGCGATGGCGGCGTCTTCGCCCCACAAGGTTCATCGCCACAAGGGCTAACGGCCTTTGGCAAGGCTGTGGTTCGGGAATGCGAGGTGCTGGGCATCATCGTCGATTTGGCGCACTTGAACCCTGCCGGTGTAGACGACGTTCTGGCGCTGGCGACGCGCCCACTCATTCTTTCGCACACCAACCCGCGCACGTTTTACGACATTGAGCGCAACAGCACTGACGCGCAGATGCAAGCCGTGGCCCAACGCGGCGGTGTCATCGGCATCAACTCGGTTCTCCTCAGCCCGCACCAAGACAAAGCCACGCTGGATGGCTTTGTGGATCACGTCGAATACGTCATGGACTTGTGCGGTATAGATCATGTCGGCATCGGGTTCGACTTCTTCGAGTTCATCTATCAGAGCATGTCGCCCGCCGAGAAAGCCGCGCTAGAGAAGGCCATGACTTCTGTTCACTTCCCACCGGGGCTGCTAAACCACGCTCACACCCACAACCTCACGCACAAGTTAATTGAGCGCGGTTTTAGCGATGACGACATTGAGAAGATTTTGTATAAAAACTGGATGCGAGTGTTTGCGGCGGTGTTGTAACTACTCGCCGTCTTTGGCCTGCCCGCTCAAATCCCACACTTTGCGGGCCACGGTGTTACGCGCACCCAGCGGGCCAACCCGCACGCCGTTGACGATGACATCGAACGCGCCCGCGTTGCCGGTTTCTATGCTGATCTTGCTCTTGGCGCTCCACGGCACGGTGGGGCCGATGGCTGGGATGCTTTCGTAGACCACGTTGCCATCCACCTTCACCCGCACCCAAGCCTGCTCACGCGCGTCCAGGGCAATCTGCAAGCCATCGGCCCGCGCAGGCACCGCAATTTGCCCAATGGTTGTCTGTGGTTGCACGGCTGCGCCGGGTATGTTGGATTGATTACTAACCGTGCCTTTGTTGGGCGAGAGGATGGTGACGGAAATAGCAGGCTTGGCCGCAGCGGGTGTGGCATTGGCGGTCGTTGCACCGCGCGAACTAAAGAGGCTGCTGGTACGAATAGCAGGCACGATCACTAATCCTACAAACGCAGCCAACAACCCGATGGCTAATGCGCCGCCTAGCGCCATTTGCAATTCTTTGGGCAGGCGAATATTCGGCAGTTTGATGCCCGGCATCTGAAAGCTGACCGCCGGGCGCGCACGTTGGCTGCGGTTGCGTTGTTGGCGGGGCGGCAGCACTGTTGATATTTCCGGTACGCCATCCGACAACGAAAAGCCGTTGTTGGGAATGCTGCGGCCCGACAAGCGAAACGAGGATTTACCCGCCCGCAGGCGGCTGCGGCGCGCCGGAAGCACACGACGGCCACCACTCTCATCATCCCCATCCCGATCCCGATCCCGATCCGGTGCAGGGTAGTTGCGCGGACGATAGCGCGCCATCTCGTCGTCTGCTTCAGGTAACTCGCGCCCGTTCTCGTCAAAGCCCAAGTTGTAATCGTTGCCAATGGCACGCGGGTCGGAGTAACCGTCTAGCTCGGCATCGTCGGGCGTGGGCAGGCGGCCCTTGTAGTGCAGCTTGGGGGCCTCGAGCTGGGTGTAGCTGGAGCGGCGGCGCTGGCGCGAATGCGTGGGCGGCGGGGGAATATGCTCGTGAGCGTAGATGGCAGGCACACCCACCTCGGCCTCAAAATCGGCAATAGCCTGGTTGCCGTCTAATGCCAAAAAACGTGCGTAATTCTTGATGAATCCACGCGCGGGGGGGCCGTCCGGCAATTGGTCATAATCGCCAGCCTCAATGGCCTCCAGGTAGCGACGCCGAATCTTGGTTCCACGCTCGGCCTCGTCTAACGAGAAACTTTGGGCCTTGCGGGCGTCGCGAAAAGTGCGAGCT
>JAYTNY010000621.1:0-3576 GCA_043748055.1 Roseobacter sp. | reverse complement strand
CAGGCCGCTTACCCAAATGCACCACCTCCCAATTTTCTTTGGTCGTGTTTTGGTTTAGCAACGCATTTAATACACTGCCAATTTCATTTGCAGATGCCTCACCCACGCGCACACAAGTGGCTTGCAGAGTGCCTATGCGAACGCACTCGCGCACCAGTATTTCGGCGGCGTAAGCGCAGAAGTCGGATGCGCGTGGTTGCGGGCGGGGTCGCCAGGTTGGGCCAATGACCACTTGCTCAGGTAAGCAATCGAACAATGCCAACGAGCTTGCCACGATGATCTGCCTCACGCCCACACTTTGGGCTGTCTGCACAAGTTGATACGTGCCGCGTGCAGCATGATCAAGATTGTCTGGGTCGGAATCAAACGGCTGCGTAAGCGGCGCAATATGCAACACCACTTCTGCGCCAGACAACACCGAATTCACAAATGCGAGGTCGCGTAAATCGCCCATGCGATGTTGCACACCCGCAGGCAATGGCGCACCCAAGCCCACATCTACCGCACGAATGCGGTGCAGCGATTGCAACACCGCAATAGCCGCACGCGCAAACGGATGATTCGCCCCGGTAATCAGAATGTTCATGCGTTAACTCAGATATTTCCTAAAGACCACGCGAGATTCGCCTTTGCCGTCGTAGTTCTCCACACAAGAGATGCCATCCTCGGTGCGCGCATCGCTCGCTTTAGGCACAAAGCCCATGCGGAGGTGAAACGCAATCGAAGTTTTATTCACGGGTGAGGTCACGCACTTCACAACGTGCCGCCCACGTTGCTGCACCGCGTCAAAAAACTGCTCATACAGCAACCTGCCCACGCCGCTCTTGCGTTGGTCGGGATGTACGCCGACGAAGTGAATATAAGCCTCATCAGGTTGAGACTGCGACAGAAAGCCGACCAAAAAGCCAGCCGGGCTGCCATCCTCGGCGAGCGCAATAAAGCTGGTGTCCTGGAAATGCTCAAAGAACAATCTGGGCAGCATGTCGCTCATCTGTCGCCCACCCCACCAATCGTTTAGCACAGCGATAATGGGTGCGTAGTCATCTGGGGTGATGTTGCGCAGTTTCATTCGTCATTCGTCGCTAAAGAATGATCTCCTGGCTCACCCCGCGCGCATCCACTTCAAATTCAATCTCCTCGATGGGTGGGCGCGTGTAGTGCCAATGAATGCCATGAATGGCGGCCTCCCCCAACGGCAGCAAAATGTCATCGTGCAAAAAGCCGCTGATGTCATGCACGGTGTAAATGTTGACCGCCGTGCAATCGGCCCAGCTTGTGCCCAGCGCGGTTAGCTCATCGGCCACCGTGTTCATGCAGTAGATCGCTTTCTCGCGCATGGCATTGCCGTTCGTCTCGCCCACACGCACAATCAAATCTCTGGGGGCCGTGCCGGAATTTACGGTCTGGTTCACCGTGACTTTGGGCGCGGGTCGCAATTCGCCAGCACCCGCCGCCACAAACTGCGGGTGGCCTTTGCCGCCCGACACGCTAGGCACGGTGTAGGTGAAGGCATACACGCACACCTCGCTGGGTGCGATGCTCAACGGCTCTGGGGCCAGGTTGCTGCGCGCGGCTGGCCCAAGTGGCTTCCCGCCGCCGTCCAACTGCAAACCGTATTGCTGCAACAAATCTATATACGCCTTGTTAAAGCCACCAAAGCCAGAAAACGAGAATGGCTTCGGCGAGCGTAACTCGATACCGGCCACGGCCTGCATGGGTCGGCCCAGCCCAGCCAAGTGGGATTGCATCGCCTCAAACGCTGCGGCCAACGCAACTGGGCGACGAAAGATGGCATGCACCATCGCATAGCCTGGCAGCGCAATAGCGCCGCTGCTAAATGTGGCTGTGCCGGGGATAAATTGGTAATTGCCTGCGGGGTTTGTGGTTAACATGGTGTCGTAATCGTAATGCGTCTTTCGTATTGCGTTGGGCTACAAGAAGCCCAACGCAATACGAAAGACGCATTACGCATTTAGATTTCATCCAACGGATACACCGGCTTCTTCACATGCTTAAACGGCAGGCTGCGCACATCGGCAGTGCAAGGGCCGGGCGTGTTTAGTACCAGGCTGGTGGTGGTGATGGGGTCATAGGCTTGCTTGTGGGCCACTGCGGCCTTCACCGCAACCACCGAAAATTGCTCTGGGTTCACGCCCTGGCTGCGCCACTGGCCCAGGTCCATTGGCGCAGTAGCGTTACTGGTGAGGAGAATCGTCACGCCGCCACTCTTTACCAACGCGCACAGCCCCATGTTGATGTTGCGGCCATTCACTGCCGCATGGCTGTGCGGATCTTCGATCACAAACTTGCCATCGCTTGTCGAGATCAATTCAAGCTCAAGCGCAAGCGGCTCTGCACCCATGCCGCCGCTTTTGCCACCGATGCTTAATCGCGTCTTCGCGCCAACAGGCAAGGCGCTCAACAGTTGAACGGCTTCAGGATCGTTAATCACTACGCCCGCGTTCTGCACCGAACCCTGTTCGCTGTGCCGCAGCAACGCCGCCAACACATGCGTCAAATCCCCCGGCGAGCCACCGCCGATGTTGTCGCTCTGTTCAATCAACACCGTCAGGCCTTTGCCATCCAGCCGCGCAATCGCTTCGTCCGCGCTCAGGCCTTCGGGCAAGGCGTAGTGCTTGTTTGCCAAAATCATGGCGCTCAGCTTCTTGAGTTGAACGCGAGCGGCATCCGGATCACCGATGGTGCAAGCGCTAAAGCTCACGCCCACATCGGGCATATCTGCATACGCAAAGCCCAGAAAAACATTCACCGCCAAAATCTCCGGGTAGGCATGTTCAATCTCACGGGCGGCGGCTTCAATCGAGACAAATGGCTCGACGGCGGTGCCAGTGGCCGTGGGCGGCAGCACAATCAGCGGGCGCTCCCACACGGTCACACATCGCTCGCCGCTGTGCATCAAGCGATCCAGAATGCGGGCGCTGTCCATCGCGGCTTCTTTGCCATCACTGTGCGGGTTTTTTCTATACGCCACCATCGCCGTGCCAAAATCGCACATGGCTTGGGTGCAGTTGCCGTGCGGGTCGAACACGCTGCAAATGGGCACGCCCTCAAAACCCGGCAAGGCACGAATGCGGCGCAGCAACTCACCCTCAATATCCAACAGGCTTTGGCTCACGCCCGCGCCATGCAGGTTCAGCCAGATGCCGTCCAGCCCAGTTGCAATCTCGCGCATCGCCGCAGGCTCGAAGGCGTGCCAAAACGCATCCACCACGTCGTCGTGTACCAGCGGCCCGGCCCCGCCAATAATTTCAATCACTGGCACCACATCCCAGCTACATGCTTTGGCGATGGCGAGGCCGCCCGCCACCGTGCTGGTATCGCCATCGGCGCGCCAAATCTCCTCGCCACGCATCACCTCAAAGTCACTTAGGCGCGAGAAACCCGGCACAAAGGTGTGCGTCTCGTGAACAAGGCCCGCGAACAAAACTCGTTTACTCATATGTTTCAAATGGAGTGGAGAGGGTTGGACAAGGAAAAAGCTGATTACGTTTTTTGCTGACTCGAATTGGCACTGATCGAATGCGAGTGCCATCAAAACGTAATCGCAGGGATGAG
>JAYTNY010000620.1:0-12502 GCA_043748055.1 Roseobacter sp. | reverse complement strand
CCCGGAGAAAGCCGTAGACCCACTGGACATGATTGATCAGTATGGCAGCGACGCGTTGCGCTTCTACTTGATTACGGCAGGCGCGCCAGGTAACGACATTAAATTGGATGTGAAGGTGATGGATGGCAAGAAGACGGTTGAGCGCATCGAAGGGGCGCGTAACTTTGCGAATAAGTTGTGGAATGCGGCGCGGTGTGTGATCTCCAAAGTGGAGAGTGCTGAGTCCTTAGTGCTGAGTGATCAGCAATCCAATTTGGCGAATGATTGGATTCAAGAGAAAGCAAATCAGACGATTGCTGATGTGCGCAAGCTGATGGACGATTACCAATATGGTGAGGCAGGGCGGTTGATTTATGAATTCGCCTGGAACGATTTTTGCGATTGGTATGTGGAGTTGGCGAAACTGAACTTCAATCGCGAGACGGCAGAGGTGTTAATTCGCACGCTGGACATCATCTTGAGGCTGCTGCACCCGTTTATGCCGTTTGTGACTGAAGAGTTGTGGCAGAAGCTGAAAGAGGTAGCAGTGAATTCTGGCTTCGCCAACTCAAGCAAATCATTTAGCTATCCAGCACTGATCCTCGCACCCTTTGCAAATCTGAATTTCAACGATTCGGGAACAATTACTATAAAACCCTCCTCGGGCGCGAGTGATGAATTCATTTCAGGCCAGATGGCTGCCGTTCAAGAAGCCATCCGCGCCATTCGCAACATTCGCGCCGAGTACAAAGTGCCCCCGGAGAAGAAGGTGCAAGCGCTGATTAGCGCAGGCGCGATGGCCGAGGTATTGCAATCGCAGCGCACAGCCATTGCGGCGTTGGCGCGAGTAGACGAGAACACACTCGTCATCGAAGCGCATGTGCCCGCCCCGGACAAATGCGCCACCCAAGTGCTGGGCGATGTGACGGTGTATTTGCCCATGGCGGGCCTGATTGATTTAGAGGCCGAGCGCAAACGCCTGCAAGATGAGCTAGACCAACTGACCGGCCAAATGACCCGCAGCGAAGCCTTGCTGGCCAGCGACTTTGGCAAACGCGCGCCCGCGAACGTGATCGAAAAAGAGAAAGCCAAGATGACCGATGCGGCGGCGAAGCGTGAGCAAATTGCGCTGCGGTTGAAGGAGATGTAGAGATGAGTTCAGCGATGTTGAACTGATGTTGAACCGTCGAGCGCAGTCAAGTTGTAGGCAGATCATCAACAAAAAACCGAGTCCCATTTGTTGCCGTGGGCTACGATGCAAAATGCTGTATGAGGGTGTTACACATCGTCATGCGACCCGAGGAGCTTTATGCAACACAAACTGAAATTCGTCTCGATGGTGCTGGTAGGTTTTCTGGCGGCTTGTGCAACGCCAGCCGCCTCAAACCCGGCTGCGCCATCCGGGGCACTAAACAGCCCGCTAGCTGCTGCACCGGCCCAGGCTAACGCGCCGCGCGGCGGGTCTGTTATCGAGATTGAACGCAGCGGCGGCATTGCGGGCAAGACGGAGAAGACCGTGGTGTATGCCAACGGCGAGTTGACGCTAAACGAGGTGACGACCTCGCAACCCGGGGCAAACGCGGCGCAAAAATGGGTGGCCGATCTGGATGCGGCGGGTTTCTTTGCCTTGCAAGGCAGCTACAAATCGCGCTGCAACGATTGCTTCCAGGTTCGTGTCACCATCACCAAAGCCGCGCAAACCAAGACCATGACCTACATAGAAGATGGTCAGTTGCCAGACGAAGTCACAAAAGTCGCCAACGTGTTGGCAACCATTAAGTAACTAAGACATAGAAGAAATAAACGGATGCGTGTTGCGCACGCATCCGTTTATTCGTTTCCCAGCCGTTGGCCCGCGTTACCGCAGCGCCAGAGGCAGATACACGCTCTTGGTCAGCGTCGAGGCATCGAAGCAGGTGTACAGGCTGATGTCATCGACGAACCAACCGTGATAGCCCGCCGTACTATCTGTGCCAATGCGGAAGCGGAAGCGCACGTTCTTGCCTTTCAACGAGCTGAGATCGTAGCGAGTAGCGATGTAGCCGCCGCTAACCAGGCCAAACGCACGCCGACCCGCCAACGGGTTGCGATCTGCCGCAACCGGTTCGGTGTAGAGCGTGGTGTTGTAACCTCGGTCTGTGGGCAACGCGCCAACATCTGTCCAGGTTGTGCCGTTGTCCAGGCTGTATTCCACCACGCCACCGTCGTAGGCTCTATCAGCAACTTTGGTGTCGTAATCGAAACCAAACGCGTGGTTAAAACGGAAGTAGGCCGTGTCGCTTACAGGCAAAGTAACGTTGTTCTTCATGGCGATGTTCGAGTCCGACCGCTCGGCAAAGTCATCCCCAAAGAAGTTGTAGGCGCCGCTGGTCGCATACGTGGCATCGTAGTTGGCATAGGTGTGCATATTCTGCGGGTAATACCATTGCGACCCCGCCACGGCAAATCCCTTAGCCCAATTGCCGCTGCCCGTGTTCTCCAACGTATCAAAGAAGAGGGGTTTGGGTGCAAAGTTTGCCGGGCAAATGGGCGCTTTGGCCAACGAGCAAAGCGCGGGTTGTTGATTCATTTCAACCGCATCCAGCGCCTTCTTCACCTCACCGCAATCGGCAGGGGTAATGCCAACTTGGCCGGTGAGGTTGCTGCAAGCGCGTTGCACAGCGTTATACAAATCCGCATATTGGCTGGCGCTGCTCAGCAAATTGGTTTGCACCTCATACCAAATGCGCTGCACTTTTGGAATGCCCAGCGCCTGCACGGTTTGCCCGTTAAACGTGTCGCCATCCGTCATCAAATACGCCGCCTTAAAGGCAATGGTGGAGTTGTAATGCACGCCCGCATTGTCGCCAGGGCCGCAGAAGTAATTGGCGCTGCTCATTTTGTCTGGGCCGGGCGGGTTCGGGTTATTAGGGTCGGGACCAGGGGGTGGGTTGCCGGGGTCTTGGCCGTCGCGCAGCGCACCAATCGGCAAATCCTCGCCCAGCAACCAGCGCGCTGCGGCGGTATCGTTGCCGCGCGGCGTCGTCAAGTCCATCAGCTCGCCAAAAATGTCCGACAACGCCTCGTTAATGGCCCCAGACTGCCCAAAGTAATACAACCCAGATTCATACTGCGTAACGCCGTGCGTCAACTCGTGCGCCACCACATCATCTGCACCAGCATAGCCTTGCCCAAACACCATCTGCTTGCCATTCCAAAAAGCGTTGCCATAGGGGCAAAGTTTGATGTTGGTGCTTGGGCAATAACGAACCGTCGAGGTCAGCGTTAAACCCTTGCCATCGATACTGTCGCGGCCCAAGTTATTTTTGTAGTAATCGTAGGTCAGGCCGGTTAGGTCATAAGCAGCATCAACATCGGCGATGCCGGTGGCACCCTGGCCTTCGTTGCGCACCGGGCTGGTGCCGGGCAGGCCAGGGCTGGCGCCGTTGTTGTTCTTATCAAAAATAACGCGCTTCTTAAGATTCTCAACCTGATTAAAGTTCAGCGCAATTTTGCCTGTGTGTGCATCAATCAACACCAACTCACGAATAGCATCTTCGTCGCCCGCTGTAACTTCCATGCGCCAAACCAACTGCGTCAAATCGCGCTCTTGCTTAAACAGCTTTGCGTTATAGACCCACAGTGCTGGCGTACTAACTGCAAGTTGATCTGCTGGCACACCATGATGCTTGGCTATCAGACCCAGCGCGGTTTTTTGGGCTTCGGCTGAGGGGATGCGCGGCGTGGCCTCTAGCGCAGCGTTGGGCAAGGTTTGGCCGCTCGCCATAACCACGCCGCCAGGGCGCGTCTGCACAATCACATCGCCCCCAAACACCGGCACACCCTGCATGAGCTGTTGAAACCGCGTAAAGCTGCGCTGGTTCGCCGTGCCTTCATCCAAACTTCGCACGCGCTCGGTCTTTAGTTCGGCGCTGGCATTGGCAATGCCAAACAGCGCGCCGTAGCTTTGCATAAACAAGCGCGCCGCTGCTTCGGGCGAGGTCTCGGCCCCTTCTGGCGTCTTTGCGCCATCACGGGTCAGCGGGATCAGGTGATCGCCCTCAGCGCTAACCAGGCGTGCCAACCCCGTTTCTGACTGGTACTCAATTTGCACTTGGTCGCCCATCTGCTGACGCAAGGCCTCGGCTGCGTTGGGGGGCGGGGCGATGGATTGGGCATTCACCCGAGTGACGAATGCACCCGCCACACTGCCGGGCAATGGTGCCGTTGTACTGAGCGAGGTAACCGCGAGTGCGGTGGCGAGTGCTAAACGAGTCTGTCTATTCATTTATCCTCCACTTCAATCTCAAATAATCAAATACGCGGCGCAATCTACACGCGCCGCATCCACCTCATCATATTCATGTGACGATGCCACGCCACTAAACTCCAAAGTCGTCTATTTTCTATTCGTCTATTATTAGACCTCTTGCAAAAGTCCATTCGCACGCAGCGTTCGTAGGGGCGTAGCATGCTACTTTTGCAAGAGGTCTATTGAAGCTCATCATGCGAAACCTATCCTTGCTGCCCCTCCTGTGCTTGGCATTAATCGCTCAAACAGTAGATGCCACAACCGCACAAGCTGCTCAGCATTTATTGGAATCACCCGGTGAGATACTCCCCAGAGCTTACTTCCCGGTCATTGCCACCCCACCCATTTTTTTCTATGGGCATGTAACCCAGGGGGGCTTGCCGGTTGCAAATCGCATGGTGCGGTTGCTTTACGGCTCCGCCATACTTTCCGATGGCGATTGTCAAACAGCGAGTTCATCTGCGAACGACCCAACCTCAATCACAAATTCCGAAGGCCGCTACTCCTTTCCTAGCCCGCCTCCGCTGCAACCGGGTGGTTGCTACGATGTTCGATACGAAGCGGCAGACCACTCAGGCATCAGCGGTGATCTGGCGCGCTGGGAAGCTGTCTTTACCGGCAGCGCAACCCTTACAGGCACACTGATTCCCCCGTTCGATGTCCAGAATGTGCAACTGCTTGCACCCGCTGCGGAAAGCACGGTGAGCCTACCGGTGACATTTCGTTGGCAAAACACACGGCCCGCCCATTTATCTGAGCAATATAAATTCACAACCCATTACATACGGCCAAATGGCTATGGCTTTCTTACGAGCGGTGAAAAGCAGAGCATTGAGTCCTACACACTGATCAAATTTGATGGATTCGACCCTTTCTTCTCCACACCGGCAGATTGGTCTGTCCTCATCTATGGGCAAAACGGTCTTGGCGTCTCAACCGCAATTTCAATTACGTATGCAAGAAGCGCCAGTGCGTTTGAGGACCAGACTCAGTAGTTGAAAAGTTGAGGCAACGTGCCAGGCACCTGCTGCGTTTCAAGCGGGAAATTGAAATTTTGCAGGTGCCTGGCACATACATCTTTCAATTACTGAGATTCAATAAGTTTCTTGTAAAAGTAGATATGTTGCATGACAAAAATTCTTTTTATGGGCACCCCGCAGTTCGCCGTGCCTTCGCTAGCAAAGTTGATTGAGCACAACGATCACTATGATGTGGTCGCCGTCATCACCCAACCCGATGCACCTGCCGGGCGCGGCAAACACCTGACCCAATCCCCAGTAAAGCAGTTAGCACTAAGCGCGGGGTTGCCCGTGTTGCAACCGGAGACGTTGAAGCCACCCGAAGTGGTGGCGCAACTGCGCAGCTACGCGCCGGATTGCATCATCGTCGCCGCCTTCGGCCAAATTTTGCGCAAGCCAGTGCTAGAAATGCCGCGCTATAGCTGCATCAATGTGCATGGTTCGCTGTTGCCGCGTTGGCGCGGCGCATCCCCCGTCAGCGCAGCCATTGCGACGGGCGATGAAACCACCGGCATCACCATCATGCAGATGGATGTGGGGCTGGATAACGGGCCGATGCTGAGCAAACGTGCGGAGCCAATTTTGCCCAACGACACAGCGGGCAGTTTGATGGAGCGCTTGTCACTCATCGGCGCAGACTTGCTCATGGAGACCTTGCCGAAATATTTTGCAGGCCAGCTCACCCCCGAAACGCAGGATGAATCTTTGGTAACGCTTTGCCGCCAGATCAAAAAAGAGGAGGGCGCTATTGACTGGCACAAGAGCGCCATCGAGATTGAACGACATGTGCGCGCCATGCAGCCCTGGCCCGGGGCGTTTACCAGCGTGAATGGGAAGCGGTTGAAAATTCTGAACAGTCGGACGTCCGACGTCGGACGTCCGACGTCGCCCGGCACCATCGCCATCCACAAAAACAGCGTGAGTGTGCAATGCGGCGAGGGAGCGTTAGAGTTACTTGAGGTGCAACCCGAAGGCAAAAAGCCCATGCCTGCAGCGGATTTTGCGCGCGGGCAGCATAGGACTTACGGGAATGAAGGAAGATAGGGATCATGATAGCAACAGTGAGTCGGCTGGACTATTGCCAATTTTTGATCGGGGCGCAGATCAACTACACATGTACGTATATGGCTGATCATGTGCCAAAGTTGAGCCATGATGCGGTGCGGAGCTATCTGAAACGAGACAAGATCACGGCAGCGATGGTTTGGGAGCAAGCGCAAGGGCAGGTGGTGACATCGCCGAACGGGTATTTGGTGTTCGATGACACGGTAGCTGACAAAAACCACTTGCGGGAGATCGAGTTGGTGAGCTTGTATGCCTATACTCACAAAACCCTTGCCTTCCCCGATCAGCCCCCCACCTTGAACCTCGCTGTCTTGTGGATCGCTATGCTCGGTGGCTTTCTTGCTCGCAACGCCGACGGCCCTCCGGGCACTATCGTCATTTGGCGCGGCATTCAGCGCTTAGCCGACATCGCCGCCTCCTTCGCTATCTTCAAAAATGTGGGTAATGGATAGTTTAGGGGTCGGGGGTAAGCCCATAATTTTCTTGAAGAGGATGACATGCCCATAAAGTATTCACTCCCCGAAATTGAACGGCGCTGGCTGATGGACATTGCGAATGTTGCGCGACTTGATGATGTGCCGTTTCAACTCATTGAAGATCGCTATCTTGTAGGGACACACTTGCGGCTGCGCAAGATTGTGACGGCGGATAAACAAATGGCCTTTAAGCTGGGCAAGAAGTATGACAAGACTTCGGAGGTATCGCAGCCCATTACGAACCTCTACATTGACGCGCAAGAGTACGCAACGCTGGCAAGGCTGGATGCCGCTGTGGCAACCAAGCGACGTTACAGCATTCAGGGTGGCTCGCTAGATGTTTACGTGGCGCCAAACGCAGGCTTTGCGGTATTCGAGGTTGAGTTTGTGACAGAAGATGCAGCAAAACATTACATGCCGCCTGGTTTTGTTGGAGAAGAAATTACTGGAGACACCCGCTACAGTGGCTATGCATTAACGAAGCCGTAGCGACTGGGAGACGCAGCCCCCTATGATGGTGCAAAACATGACGGGAGAAGAAACACATTGACGGAAGCCAAACCCTACCGAGTCCTCATCACCCTGACCGAGCCGAACAACGCCGAACAGTGGGTGAACTTTGCCGCACGTATGGCAGACCAAATGGCGGGCCAGCAACTGGCGCAACAGCCTTACGAGATTCACTTGTGCGGCCTGATCAGCGTGCCAGAAAATATCTCGCCCAGCGAGTATGCGTTGCAGGCCCGCGAGTGGCGCGATGCGCTGGACAAGCTAGCCCGTGAGCGCGATGACGTGGCAGATGCCACGCAGGTGCAGGTGGACTTTAAGCCCATGTCTCGTGCGGCAGATTGGGTGCGCGAGCAAGCGCCGGACTTGCTGGTGGCCGAGTGGTGTGGGCCGGATGAGCTAACAGGCGGCATGACGACGCGCGAGATGTTGGACACATTTGCATGCGACGTGGTGTTGCTGGCGCGCCAGACCTGGGAGCAGGAAGGCTCGGTGTTGTTGGCCTTGCGCGGCGGCCCCAATTTGTCGCTGGGGGTGCGGGCCGCACGGGCGCTGGCGGGCGAGCATCACATCACCTTGTTTAACGCCGCGCCGGTGGGCAGGCCGGTGCCCAACTTGCAGCGCATTTTGAGCGAGGAGCCGCACATTGGCCGCGTGGTGAGCGCGGTGGGCGACGCCGCACAAAGCCTGGTGCGCGAGGCGCGCTGGCATACCGCGCTGGTGATGGGTGGCAGCGCCATCAAGCAGGAGGTTAACACCAAGACGCTGATGCAGCGGGTCTACCCACAGACGAATTTGCCCGCAGTGTTGGTGCGTATGCGTACACCGGAGACGTTGGAGTTTCATGCACCCGCTGTGGTGCGGGCCACAGAAGATGTCTCCACACGCGTAGACCGCTGGTTTGCGCAGAACACGTATCACAGCAGCGAGTTTCAGGACGTGAACGCGTTGCTGGCGATGAAGGAGAAGCAGGGCCTGACGATTAGCCTGGGGCTGCCCGCGCTTAACGAGGGAGCGACTATTGGCAAAGTGATTGAGACGATGAAGCAGGCCTTGATGCTGGACGCGCCGCTGCTGGACGAGATTGTGTTGATTGACAGCAACTCGACCGATGACACGGCGGCGATTGCGCGGGCGCAGGGCATTCCCGTTTTTCAGCACCCAGACATATTGCCGGAGCTGGGCACTTTTCGCGGCAAGGGCGAGGGGTTGTGGAAGAGCTTGCATGTGTTGAAGGGCGACTTGATTGTGTGGGTGGACACCGATATTGCGAACATTCACCCGCGCTTTGTGTATGGGCTGGTGGGGCCGTTACTAAAAGCGCCGGGTGTGCAATACGTAAAAGGCTACTACCAGCGCCCCATCCAAATGGGCGACAAGCTGCAAGCCTTTGGCGGCGGGCGCGTAACCGAGTTGGTGGCACGGCCCCTGCTCAACTTGTTCTACCCAGAGTTATCAGGCGTCATTCAGCCGCTCTCGGGCGAGTATGCCGGGCGCAGAACGGCGCTGGAGCAGGTGCCGTTTTTTAGCGGCTATGGCGTGGAGACCGGTTTGTTGATTGACCTGCTGGAGAAGTTTGGCTTAGATGCCATTGCGCAGACGGATTTGGAAGTGCGCATTCACCGCAACCAGGAACTCAGCAGCTTGTCGCGCATGGCGTTTGCCATCATGCAGGTGTTTATTGCCCGCATGGAGGGGCGCTACGACCTGCAACTGCTGGACAAAGCCAACCGCACGATGAAGATGATTGTGCAAGAGCCAGAGCGGCTGGCGTTGCAGCTCTCGGATATTGCAGATTTGGAGCGACCAGCGATGGCGACGGTAGCAGGATATCGAAATTTTTTACGCAAAGCATCCTGAGCAGAGGTGCTGCGCTGCGTCGAAGCATCCTGAGCGCAGTCGAAGGATGCGGACACGGCGGAACTTAGTTGACTTAGCTCGACATAGCGCGCATCCTTCGACTGCGCTCAGGATGCTTTTTGCGGTGGTTACTCGGAGCATGATTCAAAAAATTCATTTGGTGCGGCATGGGCAAACAGATTGGAATGTGAGCGGGCGTTGGCAGGGGCAATTGCCGACGGGCTTGAACGAACAAGGACGGCAGCAGGCTCAGCAACTGGCGCGGCATGTGCAGGCTTGGCCGATCACGCGCATCATCAGCAGCGATTTGCCGCGCGCCAGAGACACGGCGCAGGCAATGGCGGCTGGGCGTGATGTTGCAATCGAACTGGATGCGCGCTGGCGCGAGATTAATTTGGGCGTATTCCAGGGGTTGATGTGGCAAGAGATTGTTGCGCAACACCCAAAAGGGTTTGCAGCCTACGAGACCGACTTTTACGACTACGTCATTCCGGGTGGCGAATCGCGCAGGCAGGTGCAGACGCGTGCGTTGGCCGCGCTGAGCGAGGCCGTGCGATGCGGCGAGGGCGAGATGGCGTTTGTTTCGCACGGGGTTACGCTGCGGGTTGCGCTGATGGGGCTGCTGCCGGATGAGGCCGAGCGCATTCGCACAGCCGAGATCGGCAACGTTTCCATCACCACCCTGTGCCATGTAAATGATGCGTGGCAGTTGGAGCAACTCGCATGCATCAGCCATGTGGAAGTGCCAGTGCATTTGCGGGGCGAGGCGGCCTGGTGATGCGCAATTCTCGACTCAACAATTTTGGCGCGCTTGCGCACAGGCTACTAAAATCCTGTGTGTTGGTCAGAAGAATTTTTAGACCTCTTGCAAAAGTAGGGGCGTTGCATGCAACGCCCCTACGAACGCCGTGTGCGAATGGACGTTTGCAAGAGGTCTTTTGAATAAACATAAGGAGCATCACAAAACATAATGTCTAAGTTGAAGGTCGCTGTAATTGGCGTAGGCGGCATTGCGGGCACACACATGCCGGGCTGGGCGGCATCCGAACATGCCGAGGTAGTTGCGGGGTCGGATGTGAACCCGGTGGCGTTGGCCGGGTGGGGCGTAAAGCACAACGTGCAAAAACTAGCCACCGACTTTGGCGAGATTTTGCGCGACCCGGATATTGACATCGTGGACTTGTGCGTGCCCAATATGTACCACGCGCCGCTGGCAATTGCGGCGCTAAACGCGGGCAAACACGTGATCTGCGAGAAGCCGCTGGCCCCCACGCCCGACGATATTCGCAAGATGATTGAGGCGCGCGAAAGCAGCGGCAAACTGCTGATGACCGCGCAACATTTTCGGTTTGCGGGCAACAGCCAGGCCATGAAGCGCGAGATTGACAGCGGCACGCTGGGCAATATTTATCACGCCCGCAGTTGGATGTTGCGGCGCAACGGCATGATTCCCCTGCCCTCGTTCACCAGCAAGGCTCACTCTGGCGGCGGGCCGGTGATTGACATTGGCGTGCATGTGTTGGATTTGACGCTGTGGCTGATGGGCCATCCCAAGCCGGTGGCCGTGAGCGGCACCGCCAAGCAAAACTTTGCGCAACGCGAAGGCTTGTGGGCGCATTGGCGCGACGAGACACCTATGCCGCAGGGCGATAAGTTTGATGTGGAGGACTTCGCCGCTGCGTTTGTGCGCTTTGATAATGGGGCCACGCTCATGCTGGAGGTCTCGTGGTTTATGCACCACGACAACTTAGGCGAAGACATGCAAATTTGGTTGTATGGCACGGATGCAGGTGCGCACTGGCCCAAGTGCGAATTCCTCAGCACCAACTACAAGACGCGCCAGTTCTACAACACCACATTAAAAGCGACGGCGGACAAGCTGGAGCCGCATGCGCTGGAGTGCATCGAGTTTGCACGGGCCGTGGCCGAAGGCCGCCCCTCACCGGTGCCCGCCGAGCAGAGCTTGCAGGTGATCTCGATTTTGGATGGGATTTACCGAAGCCAGCGAGAGGGGAAGGAAGTGAGCCTCAGTAGTTAAAAAAGATAATCAGACGATAGGCATGGAGAGCGCACGAATAGCCGTAATGGGACTGTAGATGGAGTAAATGGCGAGGATGATCCAAGTGATAAAGCGCTCCAATCGAAAGTGAGCATAGTCAACAGTGCGGCCTCCGCGGCGCGGAATTTGAGCAAAGCGCCAGCGCAAAGCGACCCAGACGTTGAGCAAAAAGAAACTCAAAGCGATGAGCAGAAAGCGGATGACTGGGTTGGGTGAGGTAGTCCAACCGCGCGTCTTGCGAGCGCAGCGATAGCTGGACTCGATTCCAAATCTGCGGCGATACGCGTGACGAACACGCTTGGGGGAGAACCCACATCGAACGAGGATGAAGATCATCCAATCGACACGGCGCTTGCTGCGACCGGTGCGACGTGAGGTGGTGAACACTTTACAAACAGCGAGCTTGGCAGTGAAAGGGCCATGTTGAGGGCTGTTAAAGGTATAACGAGTGGTGTAACTGCCTGGGCCATGACACAGCGCACGCGTGCCGCCGGTCTTGCCGCGAATGGTGCAAGCAATGACCGCCCGCAGGTGGGTCTTGGTCAGAAAGCGCATGACGCGCACGCCATCAAAGCCACGATCCAAAAACAGTGTTTTGACCTTGTATTTCAAGGCTTTTAGCGTCTTCAAAAAGTCAGACAAAACACTCACCGTATCCTCTTCAGGCAATACGAATCGAATCGCCAACGTCACCCGCATATCCCGCCAAATCACATACGCTGTTGCCACTCGGTAAAAGCGGGTCGTCCCCACCTTGGCTTCGGCTCTGATCCACAACCCGTCGGCTTGCTTGGTCTTGCCGTAATACGCCTGCTCATGGTAGTCCATCGCCGTATCTCTTGGACGCTTGAATACCCGACGTTGAATTTGACTCGCCATTGCCTGGTTGATCTGTTCTTCAACCTCCTTAAGTTTCTCCACCGTCAATTGCTCGTTCAAATAGTTGCGCACGGTTGCGTCACTCGGCGCATTCTCCAAACTCGCACACATCGAATGAACTGTCCCTTTTTTGGCCGATACCCCTAGCAGTATTTGCAACAAATCCGCGCCTGTGCAGACCTCCTCCCCGCCCTGCAATGGCATGTGTTCTGCCAGCACGTCTCGCCCATGTTCCAGCACTTCTTGGTCTGTCAGTTTCGGCGTATAGTTCATTTTGGGTTCGCTCCTGCGATTGATTGGTGTCAACAACCGAATCCTATCGGAGATGGCGAACCCTCATTCCCTGGCTGCTTTTTTAACTACTGAG
>JAYTNY010000619.1:0-1815 GCA_043748055.1 Roseobacter sp. | reverse complement strand
CATCACCGGCTGCTTCTTTATTTCCTCGTGTCCGCCGAATACGATGGCCGCCATGTTCAAGCAATCCGTCGCCACGCTGCGGCCATGCGCGGCCTGCGCTACTGGCTTGTCGGTCAATGTAAAAATGGCCCAACCACGCTCCAAATAACGTTGCCACACCGGCACATCCACCGGCTCGCAAATCTGGCTTTCCATCACATGGATGGGCGGGCACATTTGGGCCAGCTTGCACAGCTCGTGCAAGGCGGGCACGCTGCCGTCGCGCCTGCCGCGTTCGATGTCGTTTACAAACGGCACGCCGCTGGTCGTCGCAAACACGGTGTTGTTGCCGCCTATCGGCACACTTCTGGATGGGTTGCGCGCCCGCAGCGTAAATTGTTCCGGCGCTTTGCTCACTAGGCCCAACAACAACTCGCGATCAATCCACACGTGCTGCGCACCCCGGTCTACCTTCGCCCCAGCCTTCGCCCAAATGTCCACGGCCTCATCGTCCATAAACCTCATGCCAATGTTTTCCAGAATGTGCATCGAGGCCTGATGCAATTGCTCCACCTGGTCTTCGCTCAGCATTTGCACCGGCGGCAAAAAATTCTTTAATGGCTTATACGGCAAGGTCTCAATCGGCAATCGCTTGCGCGCATCTCGGCGCGAGGCGCGGCGTTCGGTTCGGGTGGGTGGGGGTGGGGTTACTTGTGAGTCCATTTGGGTTGGGGAATGGTGAATAGGGATTAGGGACTAGGGATTGAGTAACTGTAATCACCAATCCCTAATCCCCATTCACTCTTAAGCCCGCATTGTCGCAGATGGTGGCTGTAACCAGCGGGCCGAAGTAGCCGTAGTGCTGTTTGAACGCATCGCGCAGCGTGTGGCTGGCCTCGCGGCCTTGCACCAGCGCGTACAGGCCGAGGCCGGTGAGGGTTTGGGCGCAGGCTAGTGCGCCGTTGTCGCGCATCAGTTGCAAAATCGTCTTGGTTTCGGTGGATGGCGTACTGGGCGTGCCAGCGTTTGCCAGCACAAACTCGTTCGCAGCGTGAATTTGCATCAACGCTTCGGCGAAGGCGGCAATGTCATTGCGTTTCACCGCCTGCCACAGCGCTTGGCTGGCCTCGTGCGTGTTGGGGGCGAGGTGAACGGCTGCGGCGCGTAGCGCACGCGTGCGTTCCACCTCAAACGAATCTGGCACATCCTCATCTGTGTTGGGCAAGGCCAGCACAAACACCCAGTCCTTCTCGTCGTTTGTGTGTGCAATGTCGCCGCGCTCTTGCAGCAAGCCATCGTCATCCGTCAGCAACAGCCCACCCTGTCGGCACGCGTACTCGGCCAGCGTCATGCGGTGGTGGCCTTGCAATTGGTGCCAGCCGCTAAACAGTTGCCGCAGGCTGGCATCCAACATTGCATCCGACCCCAAGCCCATGTTGGCCGGAATCGCAATCTCGATCTCAATCTCACCTTGCATGGGCAGGCATTTGTGGCCCAGAAATTGCTGGGCGTAATGCAGGGCTGCATCGGCGCGTGCGCCGCTTATTTGCAGGGGTGTCGCAGGGCGGGCCGTCATTTGTATTTGCGGGTGTTGCAACGTCAGGCCCAACTCGCAGAGGGCGCCATCCGCCGCACGCACAAAGCCCAGGTGCAGCAGGCTGGGTGTAACAATGTTGGTGTTTGTCATTTCATCACAGCAAACCGGCGAACACAAACCAGGTTTTTTCAAAAAACCTGGTTTGTGTTCGCCAGAACGCTCAAGTTTTACGTTTTTACATCGTGCCCTTGTTAAAGCAATACTTTTCTATCCTATTTGATAGGAAACTCGCCAATAGC
>JAYTNY010000618.1:0-12852 GCA_043748055.1 Roseobacter sp. | reverse complement strand
TGCTCCACCACCACGCCGCCCTCCAAAATCAAAATGTCGTCGGCCCGCTCCACCGTGTTCAGCCGATGCGCAATGATGATGGCCGTGCGCCCCGCCAGCAATGCGCCCATCGCGCTATCCAGCAACGCCTCGGTGGCCGGGTCGAGGCGGCTCGAGGCCTCATCCAAAATAACCAAGCCCGGGTCTTTGATAAACACGCGCGCAAACGCAATCAGTTGTGCCTCGCCCGCCGAGAGCGCCCCCGCGCCAATAACCGTGTCCAGGCCGTGCGGCAACCGGTTCAGCCAACTCGCCAAGCCAAGTTGATGCAACACATGAACGAGCTTTGCATCCGTAACCGCCGCATCAAAAAAAGTGATGTTGTCGCGCAGCGATGCCGCGAACAGTTGCACGTCTTGCGTCACCCAGCCCACACTGGCCCGCACCGAGGCCAGCGCCGCCGTGCGCAAGCCCACGCCACCCAAACACACCTCGCCGCACTGCGGGTCGTGCTGCCGAAACATCAATCGCGCCAGCGTGGTCTTGCCGCTGCCAGTGTGGCCTAGCACCCCCAGCACCTTGCCTGCCGCAAGCTCAAACGAGACATCGTGAAGCGTCCAGTTTGTGTTGGTGTCGTCGTAGCGAAAGTGGACGTGCTGCAACGCCACCGCCAGCGCCTTTCGCGGCAGCACGTCGCTGCCGTCGGTCACGGTGGATGGGGTTTGCAGCAGGCCACGCACGCGGGCAATAGACGCGCTGGCCTGCTGCAATGCCTGCACCTGCGCCCGAATCGTCTCGATGGGCGCACCCAGCATGGCGGCGTACGCAATCAGCACATACACCCCGCCCAGCGTGATCCGGTCCTCAAAGAACAGCCTGCCGCCCACGCCATACGCAATCGCCTCGCTGATAGCAACCGCGAAGGTGGCTGCCACCATAACCCCTTGCCCCCAAAAACTAGCGCGCAGGCGCACGGGCAACCAGCTTTGTAATTGGGCAAAGAAGCGTTGCATCACAAATGGCGTGGCACCGTTGGCACGCAAGTCTTCGGTGGCACTTAGTGCCTCGCCCAAAAAACCGTAGAACCCGCCGCTGCGTTTGCGGTCGTTTTGCCAGTGCGATGTGCCGCGCTGCCACACCCACCCCAGCGCCATCAGCGTAACCAACACAAACACGGCCAATGCCAGTGCTAGCCCAATGTGAATAAACGCCACTGCGACTAATACGCCCAACAGCAACAACGCGCTGCCCATCAGCTGGATGGCAAAGTCGGAGAAGAAACCGGCTAGCGCGTTTACATCGCCATCCACGCGCTCAATTAGTTCACCGGGCGGGTGCGTCTTGTGGAAGCCCACATCCAGCCGCAACACATGCGCCGTCAGGTCGGCACGCAAGGCATTGGTCGCTGTCCAGGCTACGGTCTCGCTGGCGTAAGCTGCGCACACGCGCAACGCCTGCTGGCCTAACGCTGCGCCCACAAATAACAACGCCGATGCGATGAGCGCGCGTTCGCCTGCACCCGCTTGCACCGCATCAATAAACCCGCGCACGGCTTGCGGCGCAATCAGTTGCAGGCCGATGCTGCCCAGCAACAGCGCAGCCATTAGCGCCACCCTGCTACGTTGTGGCAACAAGTAACGGCGCAGCAATCGCCCGTATTCAGAAAGGGGAATGTTCACGCTATCGAGCATATGCGTGAAACATGACACAGCCTGTCATGTTTGCGGTGTAAATTTACAATCACTCGAAAGCTGAGCATTCTGAGCGTAGTCGAAGAATGCGGGTTGGAACTTCGGCAGAGGAACTTGCTTGAGATTCGTTGCCAAACTTCGGCCCTGTGCGCATTCTTCGACGCGGCGCTGCGCCGAGCGCTCAGGATGCTCACGCACTAAGTTAGAACAATAACCATGCAAGCAGATCGTTTACTCCTCATCCTATTGACACTGCAAGTGCAACGCCGCATCACCGCGCGCGAACTGGCCCAGCAATTGGAAGTCTCCGCGCGAACGATTCACCGCGACATGGAGGCCTTGTGCGCAGCGGGCGTGCCGCTAATAGCCGAACGCGGGGCCAACGGCGGCTGGGTGCTGGAGGCGTCGTATCAAACCAATCTGACTGGCCTCAGCTCCAACGAGATACAGGCGTTGTTCCTCAACAACCCTTCGAAGCAACTAAGCGATTTAGGCTTGTTCAAATCGCTCGAAGCAGCGCGCATCAAGTTGTTGGCGGCGCTGCCCGCTATGCACCAACGCGATGCAGCGTTTGCCCGCGAACGCATCTATGTGGATGGCGCACCCTGGACGCGCTCGACCCGCCCGCAAGAGGACATCTCGAACTTGCCCACGTTGCAAGAGGCGATTTGGGCTGAGCGGAAGGTGCGCATGACCTATGAGTCCGGCGATGGGCAGGTCGCCGAGCGCGTTATTCATCCGCTGGGGTTGGTGGTGAAATCGGGCATCTGGTATCTCGTGGCGTTCCGCGCAGACGCGGGGCGCGAGGGCGAACTGCGCACGTATCGCATCTCGCGCATCAAGGCCACGGCGATCACCGATCAGCCCGCGGCCCGTCCCGCTGGTTTTGACCTGGCCGAGTATTGGCACCACTCCGTAAAAGCCATGACCGCCGATATCCCGCGCACACCGTTTGCGGTGCGCGTGCGGGCCAGCGTGGCCCCAGCAATGCACAATGCGAGGCATTGGGTGCGCGTCACCCACATCGCCCCAGCCGACGAAGCAGGCTGGGCGCGCGCGGAGCTGACCTACGAGACCCTGCCCGAAGCCTGCGCGTTTGTTCTGAGCTTTGGCCCGCGCATCGAGGTGTTGGAGCCGGATGATTTACGCGAGGCAGTGGCGCAGATGGCGCGGGATGTGTCAGATATCTACAAGCCGTAGCGACTACTTTTCTAATCAAAACGACCATTGACCGAACCTCCCAAACCCGTATAATTCGGCTCACTTCAGCCAAAGCACCCTAAATAAGCCGACTAGGAAATTCCCTAGTCGGCTTATTTCGCTGCGCGGCTGCTTTTTGCGTTCTGTTCAAGGTCGTTTTAGCCTGTGAACCTCCCGAAAGTTCGGAACTTTCGGGAGGTTCACAGGTCTGTGTCTTGTTCGTCTTTTGTTTCAAGGATGGTGTCTGAGATGGCGATGAATCGCACAACGAAGTCCTATGCACGCAGCGCCGATGTTCAACTGCTGCCCAAGTTGATCGAAGTGCAGCTCGAATCGTTCAAACTCTTTCAAGATGAGTTGCTGCGCGAACTGTTTGAGGAAATCTCTCCAATCGAAAGTTTTAACGGGGAGATGGCTATTTACTTCCCCGGCAATTACAAGCAGGCCAAAGAATATGGCCTCACGTATTGGTTCGAGGAGCCGAAGGTTGGCCTGGACGAGTGCGTGGAGCGCGACCTGACCTACGGCGCGCCGCTATATGCCAAAGTGGCCTTGCACAACCGCAAGACCGACGAGCACAAAGTTGACACGATTTACTTCGGCGAGTTTCCGCTGATGACCGAGAACGGCACATTCATCATCAACGGCACCGAGCGCGTGGTGGTGTCGCAGCTTATTCGCTCGCCGGGTGTATATTTCAACGCCGACGAAGATCCCGCTTCGGGACGCCCACTGGCGCAGGCCAAGCTCATCCCCGACCGTGGCGCATGGATGGAGTTCGAGACGCGCAAGAGTGACTACATCGTCCTCAAGTTCAACCGCAAGCGCACCATTCCCGTCACTATTTTGTTGAGGGCGCTGGCTGCGGTAGACGATGGCGTGACCAAAGATATTTTGACGACGGGCAAGGACGAAGAGATTCTGGCTTTGTTCGCCGATGTGGACACCAACCCCGACCACCAATTTATTGCGGCCACCATTCGGCAAGAGCCGGAGTGGGCTGGGCGCAAGTCCATCGCTCAAGAGGCGTTGGTCGAGTTCTTTAAGCGCGTGCGCCCCGGCGACCCGCCCACGTTGGACAATGCGCGCGAGTTTATGCAGCAGCAGTTGTTCGATCAGCGCCGTTACGATTTGGAGCGCGTGGGCCGCTACAAGCTGAACCAGCGCCTGGACAGCGAGAGCACCATTCCGCGCACACACCGGACGATTACCAAGCGCGACATCGTGGCGCTGCTCAAGCATCTGATTCAAATTAACACCGGCGTGTTGCAGCCCGACGATGTGGACCATTTGGGCAACCGGCGCGTGAAGACCAACGGCGAACTGATTCAGAACAAATTGCGCGTGGGCTTGCGCCGTATGGAGCGCATGGTGAAAGAGCGCATGTCCATGCCGGACAACGACTCGCCCTCGCCTGTGAACCTCATCAACATTCGCCCAGTCGTGGCGGCGATTCGTGAGTTCTTCGGCTCGTCGCAGCTTTCGCAGTTCATGGAGCAGATTAACCCGCTGAGCGAGTTGACGAGCAAGCGCACCCTCTCGGCCCTGGGCCCCGGCGGTCTGCGCCGCGAGCGAGCGGGCTTCGATGTGCGCGATGTGCATCACAGCCACTATGGTCGCATTTGCCCCATCGAAACCCCCGAAGGCCCGAACATTGGTTTGATTGGCCGCTTGGCGACCTACGCCCGCGTGAACGCGTATGGCTTCTTGGAGACACCGTATCGCAAGGTGGCCAAGACCGTCGCTAACAAGATCGAAGAAAGCAAAGGCCACACGCTGAATGGGGACGTGACCGATAGCAAGGGCGAGGTGATTGCTGAAGCCGAGACGTTGATTACCGACGAACTGGCGCACAAGCTGGCCCGCTTTAAGAGCTTGGAAGAACTGCCGGTGAAAGCCTACGTGATGAACGACGCGACCTATATGAGCGCGGACACAGAAGACAAATTTACGTTGGCGCAAGGTAATGCCAAGCTGAACGATGTGGGCGAGTTTATTGAGCCGCGCATCTCGGTGCGACGTCACCAGAAGTTTCTGCCGTCCTCACCAGAGGCGGTGGACTACATGGACATTTCGCCCAAGCAAATCGTGGGCATCTCGGCCTCGCTCATCCCATTTGTAGAGCACGACGAAGCCAGCCGTGCGCTGATGGGCAGCAACATGCAACGCCAGGCCGTGCCGCTGTTGCACCCAGATGTGCCTGTGGTGGGCACCGGCATGGAGCGCCAGGCTGCGACCGACAGCGGTCAGATTATCACTGCTGTGGAAGACGGTGAGGTGATTAGCGTGACTGGGCGACAAGTGGTGGTGCAAAGCGGCAAGGGCAAGCGCACCTACCAACTGCGCAAATACAACCGCAGCAACCAGAGCACCTGCATTGACCAGAAGCCGATTGTGGTGAAGGGCCAGAAGGTGAAGAAGGGCGATGTGGTCGCGGATTCAACGTCGACCAATAACGGTGAACTGGCGCTGGGCCAGAACATTCTGGTGGCATTTCTAAGCTGGGAGGGTGGCAACTACGAGGACGCCATCCTGGTGAGCGAGCGGTTGGTGCGTGAGGATTACTTCAGCAGCATTCACATTGAGCGCTATGAGATTGAAGCCCGCGAGACCAAGCTGGGGCCAGAGGAAATTACGCGTGATATTCCGAACGTGGGCGAAGAGACGCTGAAGGACTTGGACGAGACCGGCATCATTCGCATCGGTGCGGAAGTAAACCAGAACGACATCATGGTGGGTAAGATCACACCGAAGGGCGAGAAGGAGCTTTCTCCAGAAGAGAAGTTGCTGCGCGCCATCTTCGGCGAAAAGAGCCGCGAGGTGAAAGACAGCAGCTTGCGCTTGCCCAACGGCGATCACGGCAAAGTGATTGAAGTGAAGATGTTTAGCCGCGACGATCACCGCGATTTGAGCGCGGGTGTGAACCAGCAGGTGCGGGTAAGCGTGGCGCAACGCCGCAAGCTAACGCAGGGTGACAAGATGGCAGGCCGCCACGGCAATAAAGGCGTGGTCAGCCGCGTCGTGCCTATCGAGGACATGCCCTTCTTGGAAGATGGCACGCCGGTGGACATTATTTTGAACCCGTTGGGCGTGCCAGGGCGCATGAACATTGGGCAAATTCTGGAGACGCACCTGGGCTGGGCGGCTACGCGCCTGGGTTTCCGTGCGGTTACCCCGGTGTTCGATGGCGCGGACGAGCATGAGATTGAAGCTGAGTTGTGCCGCGCGTGGTTGATCGATCACGCTTACAAAGATGTGACGATGCGCGCCTGGGATGTGTTGCACGAGAACGAGATTGACACCGAGGAGTTCCGTGACGACCATGATGCACGCATGGCCTACATTGGTGAGTGGCTGAAAGACAGCGCCGGTTCCAAAGGAACTGCATACGATCTGGATCGTGCGGCGATGGACGAGAAGTATGCGCGGCGCATTGTGCTGGCCGAGTGGCTGCGCGAGAAGGGTTATGACCCCGAGTTCTTGTTGAGCTTTGAGGACGACACTCGCAGCAAGGGCGAGCGTGCCGTTGCCGACAAAGAGATGACGCTGACGACGCTGCGTGTGTGGATTGAAGTGCACGGTGGCGGCAAGGTTGGCAACATGGGCGAGGAGAAACTGCGCCAGAAGGCCAACGAAGTGAGCGCCGAGTGCGATTGGCCGCTGCCCACAATCGGCAAAATGAAGCTGATGGACGGCAAGACCGGCGAGGCGTTTGACAACCCTGTAACCGTTGGCTATTTGCACATGCTGAAGCTGGCCCACTTGGTGGAAGACAAGGTTCACGCGCGCAGCACCGGCCCATACAGCTTGGTGACGCAGCAGCCGTTGGGCGGCAAAGCCCAGTTCGGCGGCCAGCGCTTTGGCGAGATGGAAGTGTGGGCGCTGGAGGCTTATGGCGCAGCGCACATGCTGCAAGAGATGCTGACGGTGAAGTCCGACGACGTGCAAGGCCGCGTGAAGACTTACGAGAGCATTGTGAAGGGCGAACCCATCGAGGAGCCTGGCATTCCAGCTTCGTTTAAGGTGCTGGTGAAGGAATTGCAATCGCTGGGGTTGGCCGTTGAGGCCATCAACGACGGCGGCGAGATTCTTTCGTTTGGCAAAGACGAAGACCGACGATCTATGCCGCGCCTGGGTGGCATGGGCCTGCCGGGGCTTGAGGGCGAGACGGCGTAGCGTAACGGACTGTTTGAGTTGGGAGTTTGAGTTTGTGACGCCCGCGTGCGAGAGAATCGTGCGCGGGCGTTTTTGTATGGGTTGAAGGGCTTATTTGCTAAAGCCGTTGGCCGTAGTAAAGCTGTCTCCCCAGTAAGTTGCTATTGTTGTGATGCGTCCTGATGAGTTGCTGATGCCTTGTATTTGAGTGCCTGGGCAACTTACGGTGACAGCGTCATTAAACCAATCTGGCAGATTAGGCACATTGGGCAGATAGATTGACAAACTGCCGTTTGGGGATATTGACAAGCTCTGGGTTGTTGTAGTCAAGTTCGCGTAAGTAATGTCACAAGTGGATCCAAAGGCGGTAAGGTTGCTGATCTGCCAACCACCTGCAAAATAAGTGGCTACAGTCCTGGGTATTTTTGGAAATACCACTTTAGAAGTAGCAGTGCCATCATCTAGAAATGCGTTGTAAGTAGAGCTATAGCCCACTTGGTTGGCGGGAATGGATGTGCAGACATTTGCAGGAGTGCAATAACCGCGATTGTCCTCGTTCACGATGGCAACCGCAGACCCTCCTGCTGTCGTTACAACTGCGCTGCCAGTCCGCAGGTTCACTGAGGCATTATCTACTGGGGCTAATTCGGGTATCCCTGATGCGTAACCCGAATATTCTTCACCAGCTGCGAGATTACGTGTCACGTTGTATGTGCCACTTGGGAAGGTAAATGCAATATTGACTGTAATGGCATTGTTATTGAAATTATAGATGGTGATGCCACTGTTGAAGCCATAGTAATTCCGCACAAAGCGAGGCACGATGAGTTTTGTGGCACCGCTCCTAAAGGCGTTATAGCTTTGGAACTGAGTGGTTTGATATGAGGAGGCATTGTTGTAGAAGGTCACTGAAGCTGTGATGCGATTATTGGTGTTGCCAGTGGTGATTGTTGCGCTGCCTGAAAAGCCAGAGTTATCATCGGGCGGAAGATTGCCATTGGTTGCTTGATTAAATATATGGCTGCTCTGAGGGGGAATCGTAAAGGTCTCGGTGGGTATGGCTGGCGTTGGGTTACCGTTGCGCCGCCTGTAGGTGATTGTTACATCGGCAGAAGTCAAACCCGTGTTTTGAACCGAGATGTAAGAATTCCACACATTGTAGAAGTTGCGCATCACTTGTGGGGCATACAGTGTGTTGGACGATTCTGTGTAGACATTTAATCCATTAGCCTCACCGATACGTGCGGGAACAGACTGAGTGCCAACGCTTCCATCGTTGCGCTGAGTTTTTTGGCTACACGCGATCTTCTTATCTGAACTGACAAACGCCGAGCCACTAAATGATGAAGGGAGGGCAGGATTCGTCGTTTGGGTAGGAAGGTAATAGATTCTCGAAAGTCCTGTACCAAGTAGATTTGGATCCTCATAAGAGTAAGTTGTTGTGCCGCTGTTTTCAGCATACAAAATTAGACTCATTTGAGCTGCCGTATCATCTAGGTTCGTACAAGTCATTTCGGTGACATACGTTCCAGCTTGCCCAAGCGCAGGCAAAGGCTTGGCAAAGGCTACTGCAACAACGAGACAGACCATGAGTCCTAAACGATATTGACGGTTCATGTCGTCCTCCTGTGTTGATTTCACAACACAACGTTAGCTGAAAAGTTAAGACGCTATTTCTTGACAAAAGGCACTGCGACGCAGCCGTTGGCGGCTTGGTGCGCACAAAAGTTGATGGCGACTTTGCGGGCGTAAGTGGCTTGACTTGAGTTCGCCACCCAATCTTTTTGGAACTTTCCAATAGCATCAGGCTTCGTGCCGTTCTTAAACACATCCCAGATTGGGCCTGCACCTATACTGAGTTGATCCCAGGGTTCATTTGTGGCTGTGCTATCGTAGATATCCCATAGGGTAGCCGTTACCGCAGATTCGGAAGCGGGGCCTAGCGGTCTACTCGCTGTCAGAGTCTCGAACTCCACAGCGGCATTGCTGGCAAAGACATAGTTACTCACACCACGCATCCATGCCTGGAAATAATTGGCCCAGCCTTCCGTCCAAGCACATGGTGGATTTGAAATATCGTCAAATCCATGCGGGTTACAAGTGGGCACATTGGGATAATTGACATATACCAATTCCATCACCGCATGACCATATTCATGAATAATGGGTGAAGCGGCAAATCCATCTCCGTACGTGACACCTGGATTACCAAAGATTTGTATCTTATTGCTGCTGGGTAAATAGCTCGAGTTAGCAGACGAGGGATAGACCGCCGATACATTTTCAGGCTGTGTCCAGTTTATAGGTGATTGAGATAACGCTTCTTGGCTGGATTGCAATTTGTCAAAAATAAAAAATGCCCTCTTGTCACTCTCGCCAGATATGGTGGTTACTCCAAGGGAGACGCTCGTACAAGAATTACACGAGGCGGACGATGTTGCTAAGTTGTAAGTTACAGGAGATGCTGCCGCATTCGTGACAACAATTCTCCCGTTAGATCGGCTTGCAACAGCGACAGCATACACACTGAAGTTATTTCCGTTGAAGTTGACAGGAGTGGCGAAACTCCCGTCAGTTGCACTTGTAGATGTCGAAGCAACAAAAGCTCCATTAACATATATCTCAACACGCGCATTTTTAACAAAGCTAAATCCACCTGATTCATTCACATATCTAAAAGTGCCTGAGGCAGTGAAGACCAATGCAGATACCGATTTTGGATTGACCACGCTGCTTAGTAAAACGGTCAACAATATGATAAATCGAACGGGCTGAAGATGATTAAACCTATTTAACATGATTACCCGCCTTTATGGTGCGGTCACTGTTGGTTCGGCTTCCGGTGTGATGTGTGGTCGAAAGTTTGAATCGTGAGTTGGGTTTGGGACTACTGTGCCGTTATCCAACGTAGTGTACCCAGGGTCTTCCGATTCAGGCCAACCAATTTGTGAAAATTCAATTTGCCCATCTTTAGTCCGCACACCGGAGCCAGCAGAGCCAGAGCCGTTTGCTGTTCCTCCCTGGCTGGTGGCTGCTTGCGCTTCTGTGTTTTGCAAAAAGTCCCTATCGTTCTTAATATTGGTGGTGGCCTCAATGGCAAAGCCTTCACTCCATCGCATCGGGTCAATTTGGAATGTCATCGTCCCGGTCACAAACTCACCTGGCTTCAAACTCTTGGCAATAATCGTTCCCGATACAGGTGAGGCCTCAATCAACTTGATATGTTCTCCAAAAGCGGCTCTGATGTAGATCGGCATCACGATAGGCAAATTTCGATAGATATTTGTTACCGTGTATTCCATGCGCACGGGGTTTTGGCTCTTTTCTGCAAATATCCGCGCTTCTACTTTTAATCCGCTACTGGGCGCACCACCACTTTCAGGTGAGCTATTTGATATGCTGAAATCAACATTCCCTGCTATGGTGGTGGGAATGGTGTTAGTTGTGCTGGGTATGAGGCGAGGTTGTGCCACGCACCCCGTCAATACCAACAAGCCAACTACGCTAAAGGCGCTTGCAGCCGCGCAAGCGCCCAAACGCTGAACAATACGGTTCATACGTCATCTCCTGCGCAATTCATGTAATACATGAACGCACGTTAGCGGACCGAATGCAACTTTTATAGCACTGTTGTTTTTTTTCTCGCAATAGCCACATGGGTAGGTTATGGCTGGGTGCTACCATCGGCATTCCTTTGACAACACACTTTAGTAAAGCAATATGCCTGCAATCGCCGCCAACCCAATCACCAGCACCACTGGCACGCGATTGAGCAACGCCAACCCAAACGCGCCCGCGAAGATGATCAACCCGCGCAGGTCAATCCCCTCAACAACAAAGAGCCTGGCGAAGATGACCAGGCCCGCCCCACCGATCGCCAGCGCCATGCCATCGGTAAAGCCTTGTGTGGCGGTGAGGTGGCCGACACGCTGATACGCACGCTGCACCAGCAACACGGCGAAGGGCGGCAGCAAAATACCCAGCAACGCCAACAGTGCGCCGGGCAGGCCGCCAGTGAGAAAACCAAAGCTGACCACCCACAAGCCGTTGGGTCCGGGGCTGATCTGGCCCACACCCAGCGCCTCGGTGAACTGGCGTTCAGTGGCCCAGCCGCGCGCGATGAAGTCATCGTGCAAGATGGGCAACGGGCCGAAACCACCCGTGGAGAGCAGGGCGGCTTTGAGGAAGAGGAGGAAGTAGGTGAGCCAGTCCATTTCACTCTTTCCCAAACCGCAGCACCGTGAGTGATGCCGCCAACGCACCCAACCCACCTGCGATGAGATACACCGCAAATGTAGGCACGTTAAAGGCAGCCACCAATGTCAAACACAGCGCCATCAGCCCAAACCCCAAAACTTGTGGGAAGCGGCGATGTGATGCGGGCGCGAGCAGCACCGGTCGCACCAACTTCCAACACATCACCACACCCAACGCGGTGACAGCAGGGGTGATGCCACGCACAGCGGCTTGCATGATGGATGAGTCTTTGAATTGGGCATAGCCCGCCGTCATTAACAGGGTAATGGACACACTGGGCAACAACATGCCTGCCAATGCGGCCAATATGCCCGCGAAGCCCGCCAGCTTATTGCCGATGAGAATGGCGAGGGCGAACAAGTTGACGCCTGGGGCAATTTGGCAGATGGCGAACAGCCGCGTGAATTCTTCATCCGTTAACACTGCCCGCTGCTGCACAAATGTTTTTTGGATGAGGAACTGAGTGGCCACCCCGCCACCAAACGATTGTGCGCCGATGCGCAGCCACAGGGTGAACAAGGTGAAGGCGCTCACGCGGGCGGCCACCCACGCGGTTGCCGTGTTTCGGCCCCAGCACTATTACCATCGCCATCGGCGTGCTGTTGGCGCATTGCGATGCTCTCTCTCGTATTCATCGCTTCCCAATAAAGATGCCCTCGGCGATGTAAAAGTTCACCACCGAGCCATCCGCAGCAAACTCTGGTGCCAGATACGCACGCGCAGCGGCGGGCGCAGCATGCAGCCTGGCTTGCAGGGTTGCAATTACCTCGGGCGGGCTGTTTTGATGGGCCACCCACTGATCGAAGACCATGCGCTTTTGAAAAGATTCACTGTGAGTCAGGCTCACGCCCGCTTGCGCAAATGCCGCCGCCCATTCTTGTGCAGAGAGGCAATGCAAATGGCTGGGGTCGCGCGTGCGCTCAAAGTCATCCACAAACTGCGCGGCGTCTTCGGGCGCAATATTGTCCACAATCGCCAACACGCCACCGGGCTTTAGCACACGGGCACACTCGCGCACAAAGCGCGGCACATTGGCAAAATGATGGGGCGCGATGCGGCAGGTGACCAGATCAAACGATGCGGCATCAAACGGCAAGGCTTCGGCATCAGCCAACTCAAAGCGCAGGTTTGTTTGGCCTTTCTCGCGGGCCAAGTTGGCCGCTACCGCCAGCATTTGCGGCGTGAGATCGCTGGCGACCACTTCGGCCACATGCGGCGCCACTGCCAGCGCCATATGGCCTGCACCGGTTGCCACATCCAACGCATGCCAATGCGCTTGCGGCTGCACCAGTTCGATGACGCGGGCCAAACTCGCGCCCTTGGCGTGGTTGCTGCTGGTGGCATAAGCCGCTGCATTGGGGCCGAACTGCTGCTGCACTAAATCTTTGTTATCCAAAGCCATAGCTACCTATAAAATCACAAAGACACAAAGCGCGCAAAGAAATGCCTTTGTGCGCTTTGTGTCTTTGTGGGTAACTGCTCAGGCCAGTCGTAACTTCACGGGCTTACCATCACACGCGGCGCGGATAGCATCGAAAGCGCGAAAGCCTTGTTTGCGGGCGGTGGAGAC
>JAYTNY010000617.1:0-13043 GCA_043748055.1 Roseobacter sp. | reverse complement strand
CCGAAAAGTTAGCAGGCGACCTGCTTGATGATCGTGTTCTTGCCGCGATAGATATCGCCAAGAACGATCCTTTCGTCCTCGAAGTCCTCGCCATCATCCGCGTCCCCGATGTGGCTTTTGACTTCAGTCCAGACACCTTCACCGTTCACGCTGTTCAAGACAACACCGTTGGTTTGGTGTTTCGGCAAGCCAAAACAGTTAACCCGCGTTTGGGCGGGGATTTGATCTTGACTTGCGATTTGGAAACCAAGCAAGTTGTTGTGGCGCATTTCCTCATCGGCGTTAGTCAAGCGCATGCGTTGGAGTTGCATAGCATCACGGTGGATGCGCGTGACCCATTGATCGAGATTCCTGTTGGTACGCACCTGAGCCATACGAATGAACCCCGGCAGACAATACGGCACAGACTTGAGCGTTATTGGTCTTACCCACACGAAAATGCTGCGCCGCTTGATCCACGTGAATTAGTGGAGGTGGGTTGGCCGCCTGATCTACCCGATGTACCGCGCTGGTACTACACCGGTTGCAACCGTGCGGACTGGACACCGAAAGACAAGGGTTTTGTCTTTCAAGCCTCGCAGATTGGCAAGCTATTGCCGAACAAGCTGGATTCCGACGTTGTGCTTTCGTTAGCAGATAACGAGCTTAATCTCGAATCAGAAGTCAAAGCCGAAGAAACATTCAAGTAATGGTTACTTTTAGGAGGTATTGTCATGGCGTTTGGGCCTTTTAATTCATACAATCGGTTAGGCATTGCTAACCTCAACTTTCCAAATGCAGCCTTATGGGCCAGGGCGGTGCTTCGTTTGCCAGCCGGGCCGGTGCCAATCTATCAAGGGTTTCTTGTGCATAGCACTGCAATGGGGGGATCAGCCTACGGTGCCTATGGGCCAGAGGCTGCCGAGCATACGCCCGGTGCAACTGCGGACGCAGAAGTTGATCGAGCCGACATCGTTCGCGAAGTGTCAATATACGATTCTCGGTTTGCAGCGCGAAACGTTAGCACAGCCACAACTCCTAATCCAACATTCTCGTTACAAACATACTCAGCGAATCGTTATAACAAACTCTTCTACGTGAACAACGAGCCCGATGCTTATTGGCCTGCATCTGATCTACCAAGCCTGTCTAATGCTATCGACAACTACACAGGTATCAACGTTAATAGTTTCTGGGAGCCTACTAACCCTGGTTTGACTACGCAACGAAGAATCAGGGCAGATGCCCTCGCTTTGGTTTTTCTTCGACTCAAAAAAGACTTTGGAAACTCCAGAGGGCATATTGTTCTACCACCTTGTCCATCAGGAGCAATATCAGCCAACTTAAACGCTCAGCCTGATTCGTATTGGCAACCATTCTTCGACGCGATTCACCCGCTGCCAGCAGGTAGTCTGCCTACGTCTACCATTACTGTTGGCGGCCAAACAGAAGCTCAGATTACACCCTTCGAACTCAAGGCGCTCCATCTGCACTATTACAGCCCACCACGTGGTAAACCTGAGTTGCCCAACAATCTTCCTTTGGAGACCGTTGCTGAAGGTGCTTACAATCTCAGAAACAATGTAAATTGGTATCGGAACCGTTACGTGGGCGCCAATCAGCCCTTACCGATGGATGTGTTGCTCAGTGAGTTTGGCTTCTTGTGGAGTATTCTGATTGGGGACAACCCCAAACATAAATGGTTGTGGGCAGGTGGATGGGATAACTTTCGCGATGGCTTGTCGTGGTGGAATAGTTGGTTATGCTGGGTGTTGCGCCGCGCACCCATCGCTGCTGAACTTAATTTGGCTGGCTCACCCAATGGCAACCTCACAGATAGCCGCGCTGTATACGCATGCGCTCATGAAACACACCAAGCTCCATATACCACTTTTGGAACGTATGAGCCTATAAATCCTCTGGATCCTCTTCTTGGTAATCATTGGCAAATTGACTACGGTACTCGCAATCAGTTTTTTTATAACTGCGATACAGGGGCTTCTGGGGTTACCTACACGGCAGAATTCATCAATGTTATTAGTATGCTTCCCTCAGGAAGATTTCTGCCCAGCTTTTCAAGCTCCGTCACCGCCTATTGGAGTGATGGATATGGGAATGCTCAAAACTTTAGATTAGGGCCATTCGGTGCTTGCTACAAAGTTTGGGCAGAAGTGGGTGCTGATCCGGTTACAGGAAACCTAGCCACAGGCTGGATAAATACGACTCAGGCCAATCAGGGTGGCACAGTCTCTATCTACCTTCAGACTGGATACAACACGGTGTATATCCCCATCATCAAATCTCAGACGGGTGCATACACCCCTGGAACTCGGTTTGATGTGAAGTGGGGGAGTCAGGAAATCCCCTTTGGTTATGGTGAGATGTCCGAATTCCCCGATTCAAGGGTTGTGAACACTATTTACACACGAAACAACAGCGGGCAATTTGGGTCGCTAGATATTTCGGCGCAACCTCAAACCGTTTATTCAACGATGGTCTTTCCGGTGGTATGTTACACAGCGTCTCCTCGCACAATCACTATCAAAGTGGTGCGCAACAACATCGGCGGCACCGCATTTGCTATAGGTCGTCCAATTGTCATTCGTGGGGCTTGTTCCTGGCTCACAAACCAATAATGACATGGAGATTTCTAAATGAGAGGCTTCGCAAGTATTAAGTCTTTTGGATTGTTGACATCGCTATTGCTGATTGCTCAATGCGCGATCCCTATCCCTATACGAGCTGCCGATTGTGCTTTGGATAAGTGTATTTATCTTCCATCAGTTGTGCGACCACCCTACTTGATTGTTTGGTACGATCCTCCAATCATAGTAAATTCAACTCTCCTTTACTTTACATACATTCAAAACACTTCCCCAGTTGCGTTAAAAGATATTATCTTGAAGATGGAGAGATATGACGACACACAGAATCCGTTTTCAGAAACCTATACAAGGACTTTGTTTGCAAGCTCAGGAGTCTCAGTCTTACCTCCTGGCGAGTATGTTCCGTTTTATTTAATAACCACTCAAGTTAATTTTCAAACGCCGGTACTAAGTCTGAGTGCGCCGACTTGGACGGTAGCTTCAGCAACTGAAAATTTACCTGTCAGCGTTACAAATGTTTTTACTGCTGCCGTCTTGGCTTCATTGACTTCAGTGACCATCACAATTCGAAACCCATACTCGCAAACATTAAGAAATACGGAAGTGTCTGGTTGGTTTATTGATCAATCTGGGCAATCTTCTTGTAATGTCCGCCAATGTTATGGGCGCGGCACTGTGCCATTTCTTTATCCTGGAGAACTGTATACGTTTACAACATCATGGAGTGGTACAGGATATATTCCAAGAGAAGTAATACAGGTCTCGGCGCATGGTGTCATCTCACCCTAACCCACCCACAGCCTTCTTCCGCGCCTGCCCCTTAAACCCCTCGCTCAACCCCGGCTCCGCCAACAACATCGCCAGCGCGGCTTGGCGCTGCTCTGGCGAACCTTCGCGAATGTCAATCAAATAAAGCTGGTTGCAGCGCCGCAGGGGCATGCCGTTGCCCTGCACCAATGTCAGCGCATCGCACTTGGCGATAGACCCAGCCTGTTGCACGCGCAGCAAAAAACCCGCCCGCATCTGGTCGCGCATAGCCTGCTCCAAATCGGGGTGATGCACCTCTAGGTTAAAACACGGGCGACGTGGCTCGCTCACTTGCAAAATCACCCCGCTTCCAGCGGCGTTGTCGTTAAACAGCGTATCGCCAATGCACACCTCCAGCGGGTCGCACGCACCCAGGTCAAGCGTCAGGTTCTCGCCCATCGCGCCCACAGCCCATGCGCCACCGTCTTTGGGCTTAAAGCCCGCGGCTTCCAACGCCCGGTAATCGCTGTTGGCAAATACGCTCAGGGCTTTGTCCAGCCCACCGTGCTGCGGGTGGCGGTGCTGATCGCCCACCAGGCCATCCACCGTCAGCATCACCGGCTCGTTCTGCGGCCACTTTGGCAAGCCGCCCGCACCAATGCACACACCCAACACCCTAAATTGCCTCATTCGCTCCATACGCTCATTGTATTGGCGCACATATAGCACGGCGAAGATTGTTGCCAACGTTCCATATCAAGTTCAATATCAAGCCGATGCAATGCAACAAATTACTGCATCGCAAAACAACCCATGTGGGCAGTTGTGCACAGCCTGCCATGTGGGCATCATCAGTAGGGGACTGGTCTGAGACCAGCCCCTACTTAGCAAACAATGAAGCAAACAACGTTTAACAATCCACCTCGATTCAGCGTGCGTGCAGGCCTTTTTTTCGCGGTTGCACTGCTGGTTTTAACCGGATGTGCGACGGAGCCTGCATCAACCCCCACAACAACCGGCCCACTCGCCAACCCCGGCGCGCCCCTCATCAAAATTGGCTCCAAAAATTTTGTGGAGCAATACTTGATTGGCGAGATGTATGCCCTGCTGCTGGAAAACGCGGGCTTTAACGTGGAGCGTAAATTTAATTTGGGCGATACCGCAGCGACGCATACCGCGCTAGAGCGCGGCGAGATTGACCTCTACCCCGAATACACGGGCACCGGCTTGGTGGCCGTACTGAAACAGCCGGTGAATAACAACGCCGACACGGTGTTTAACGCAGTGGCACAGGGTTACAAAACACAGTTCAACCTGGTTTGGCTGGAGCCTTCGCCCATGAACAACACGCAGGCCATAGCGATCACGCGCAAGGCCTCGCAGCAATATGGCATCACCACGCTCTCGCAGTTTGTGCAGCAGGCGGGGAACATGCTGATGGTGGGGCCACCCGATTTCAAGACGCGCGCAGATGGCATGCCGGGGCTGGTGCAGGTGTATGGCCCGTTTACGCTGAAAGAATACCGTGAGGCAGAACCCGATAAGCGCTACGAAGTGATGGCTTCGGAGCAAGCCGATGCCACAGTCGCCTTCAGCACCGATGGCGGCATTGCACAGTTTGGGTTGGTGCTGCTGAAGGATGACAAAGGCCTGTTCCCACCCTACAACGTTGCGCCGGTGGTGCGCCAACAAGTTTTGGATGCGTATCCCAAAATTAAACCAGCGCTAAATGTGCTGGCCGCGCAGTTAACCGACAACGCTATGCAACAACTGAATTACGAAGTGAGCGGCCAACAAAAGCCCTTTGCCGAAGTAGCACGCCGGTTCTTGCAAAAAGTTGCGCTCATTCAGTAAATGGAGAATCCTCCCGAAGGTTGAACTGGCAAGCTGGACTCTTGCCAGTTCAACCTTCGGGAGGATGGGTTTCGCATAGATCAATCGCGCATATTAGCTATTGGCTAGAAAGCATCCAATAGTCAATAGCCAATATTTAGCCCCGCGCATCTAACCACGCCAACAGGTCGCGCAGCACTTCATCCTGGTTTGGCTCGTTGTGCATCTCGTGAAAACCGCCTTCGTATAGCTTCAGCGCTTTGTCTGTGGATTGGGCGCGCTCGTAGAGTTGGTGGCTGCCCGCGATGTCCGTCAACGCATCGGCTGTGCCATGCCAAATGAGCATGGGCAAGGTTATCGCCTCCATGTTGGCTTGAATCAACGCCACAGCGCGGTTCAACTCGGCACCAATGCGCGCGGGCAAGCCGCCGTGATAAACCAACGGATCGGCCTCGTAGGCCGCAACCACTTCGGGGTCTTGCGAAATGCTGGCAGCAGAGAGCGTAATGGTCTTGAGCCTGGGCGCAATTTTGCTGAGCAGCGCCGAGACTTTGATGAGCAGCGGCGAAATATTGTCCGGTGTTTTGAGGAGGGCGCTGCTGAGAATTAAACCGGCAACGCTGGGTTGCTGGCTGATGGCAAAGCTGGCGACGATGCACCCACCCATGCTGTGGCCATACAGAAAGATCGGTTTGCCGGGCAAGCGCTCACCAGCGCGGTTGCGCATCAAGTCCAGATCGGCCCAGAAGTCTTCTATCGAATTGATATGCAGATCGCTGCCGGTTTTGCCGTGGCCGCGTTGGTCGTAGGCTTGCACGGCATAGCCATGCTCGGCCAAAAGATCGGCGACATGTTTGTAACGGCTACTGTGCTCGCCAATACCATGCACAATGACAACGCTGGCTTTCGCGCCCATCGGCATCCAGCGCTGCTCGTAAAGCGCGATGCCATCGGGAGTTGTAATCTTGCCTTCGCTGCGGCGGATGATGGTGGTCATGAGGGTATTGTAGGCAATTGAGGAGTAGGCCTCTTGCAAAAGTAGGGGCGTTGCATGCAACGCCCCTACGAGCGCCGCGCACCAAATGACTTTTGCAAGAGGTCTAGTGTGTAATCGAGATATGCGCTTTTCTTTCGCGGAGGGGCGGAGAAAGCGGAGGGCACGGAGAAATAAAACCTACTCCGCTCCTCTGCGTTCTCCGCGAAAAAATCAGCGGAAATCCATTGTGTTCAAGTGATCTACGACTCGCTGCTCTTCTGCGTCAAGCGGTGCGCCCACAAAATGGGCAACGCGGTGAGGGCGATGACCAGAAACGCAACCACGTTAGTAACCGGGCGGGCGCGTGGCTTGGTGAGCTGGGCAAACATCCAGATGGGCAGCGTCTCTTGCTGGCCCGCGGTAAACGTAGTCACGATGATTTCATCGAACGAGAGGGCGAAGGCGAGCATGCCGCCCGCCAACAACGCTGTGGCCAGCTCCGGCAAAATGATGTGGCGAAAGGTCTGCAGGCCGTTCGCGCCCAAGTCCATGCTCGCTTCGATCTGGCTGCGGCCCATGCGCCGGAAGCGGGCCAACACGTTGTTGTAAACGGTGACGACGCAAAACGTGGCATGGCCGATGATGATGGTCCAAAAGCTGAACGGGATGCCGGACAGCCCAATGGCCGAACGCAGCGACAAACCTGTGACGATGCCCGGCAGCGCAATGGGCAAGAGCAACAAAAATGAAATAGCATTTTTGCCGAAGAAATTGAAGCGATACACCGCTGCGGCGGCCAGCGTACCCAGCACCATCGCCGCCGCAGTCGCAATCCCCGCCACCTGCACCGAGAGCCAGAACGCACGCCAGAAGTCGGTGCGTGCTAACGCCGCGCCAAACCATTTCGTCGTTAACCCCGGCGGCGGAAAGGTAAACGCAGCTTCCTCCACATTAAACGCATACAGCAAAATAATAAGCAGCGGGAAGAACAGAAACGCCAAGGTGAGGGCGGCGGCGGCTTTGAGGAGGACAGGGAATTTCATAATAGTGATTGGTGATTAGGGAATAGTGATTGGTGATTGCGTTCCAAACCACCAATCACTATTCCCTACAACGCCTCAAACGCCCCCACCCGCTTTGCGCCGATGAGATACAGGATCATGATCGCAATCGGCACCATCGTCATAGCGGCGGCCAGGGGGATGTTGCCGCTGCTGCCCTGAAACGTAAGCACGGCTTGGCCGATGTAGAAGCTGCTGTTGCCCAGCACAGCAGGCACCACAAAATCCCCCAGCGTAAGCGAGAAGGTGAAGATGGAACCCGCTACGATGCCCGGAATGATTAAGGGCAGCGTCACCGTTCTAAAGGTTTCGATGGGGCGCGCGCCGAGATCGCCACTGGCTTCGAGCAACGATTTGGGCAGACGTTCCAGCGCGGCTTGAATCGGCAAAATCATGTAGGGCAACCAGACGTAGACGAAGGCCAAAAAGATGCCGATGTTGGAGATGGCCAGCGACGGACCGCCGATGTTGGGGATGGCGAGCAAGGCATCCAATAAGCTGCTGAGGCCTACTTGTTTGAACGCCCAGCCGATGATGCCCTCTTGCGCCAGAATTAATTTCCATGCGTAAATTTTGACCAAGTAGCTAGACCACAGCGGCAGCAACACGCCGAGATACAACGCTCCTTTAACCCGTGGGCTGGCGTGGCGGGCCATGTAGTAGGCTAGCGGGAATGCCAGCAACGCGCACGCCACCGTTACCAGTGCCGCCATCAACGCCGTGCGGCCAAAAATGTCTAAATTCGATTGCTGCAACAGCGCGGCATACGAATTCAGCGAGAACTCGCGCACTACCTGGCCGGTAAAGTCATCCAGCTTGAAGAAGCTGTTGACGAGCAACACGGCCAGCGGCACGAGGTAGAAGCTCAGCATGTAGAGCAGCGGCGGGGCCAGCAACAACGCCAGCAGCAAACGCGGGCGTTGGTAAAGCGTGGTTGAGATGGTGCGCAACATACGGTTCGAGGATCCTCCCGAAATTTGAACTTGCAAGGGTTAGGCTCTTTTGTTCAACATTCGGGAGGATCAGTTCATGAACAAGACCTACCAGCGCACGTTCGGCCCAAAGTCGGCCTCGTAATACGGCGAGACCATGCTGCCTTTCGGCACGATGCCATCTACTTTGGCACGGTCTTCGTCGGTAATCGTCACTTCCAGCGCCTTCAAGTTGTCCTCAAGCTGCTCTATTGTGCGCGGGCCAATGATGGGCGACGTGACACCCGGCTGCGCTGCGCACCACGCCAGTGCAAAGTGCGACATGGGCACGCCGCGCACTTTGGCGTAGGCATCGTATTGCTCAATCGCCTCAAAGGCCATGTCGTTCCAGCGCTTCTGCAAAATGGGATTGCTGACGTAATCTGCAAAACGTGTGCCCTCCGGCGGCGGGGCGCTGCGGCTGTATTTGCCGGTCAGCAGGCCGCCCGCCAGCGGTGACCAGGGAATGAGGCCAATGCCGTAGCTCTGCGCCAGCGGGATCAACTCGCGCTCGATGCGCCGATCCAGCAGGTGATACGGCGGCTGCTCGCACACAAAACGATTGAGGCCGAGTTCCTGGCTCACCCACAACGACTCCATCACCTGCCACGCGCCAAACGTGCTGGTGCCCGCGTAGCGCACCTTGCCTGCGCGAATCAAATCATCCAGCGCGCGCAAGGTCTCATCAATCGGCACGCTGCTTTGCGGGCGGTGAATCTGATACAAGTCAATCCAATCGGTCTGCAATCGCTTCAGGCTGGCCTCACACTGCTGAATAATGTGACGGCGGTTGTTGCCGGTCATGTTCGGGTCGTCATCGGCCATGACACCATGCACTTTGGTGGCCAGCACCACGCGGTCGCGCTTGCCATTGCGCTTCAAAGCCTCGCCCGTCACTTCCTCGCTGCGCCCACGCGAGTACACATTGGCCGTGTCCAGAAAATTCACGCCCGCGTCAATAGCGCGGTCAATAATGGCATACGAATCCTCCGGCCCGGTCTTGCCGCCAAACATCATGCAGCCCAAGCACAACACACTTACTTTTACGCCGGTTCGACCCAATGAACGATATTCCATGATTCCTCCAAAACTTTAGATCCCAACCCCGATTACCGGAGGTTTTCACCACAAAGAGCACAAAGAAACACGAAGGACTCAAAGATGATTCTTTTTGTCCAATTCTTCGTGTTCTTTGTGTTTCTTAGTGTGCTTTGTGGTTCAAATCAGAAAACCTAAGGCAATCAAAACCCAACCATGCTCTCACCGCAATCGCCATAGCGAATGCGCCTGCCGGTGGATTGCAAGCCGTTGCGGGCTTCGTCATCCGGCGCATAGGCCATCGCAGCATACAAGTGGTTGCGTGCGCGCAATGGCTCGCCAAATGTGCAAGCGACCAATGCCTGCTCTACCCGCCCAATAAACACAAAGTAGCGATACGCTTGATAGGCGTTGAACGCAAGCAATCCCAACATCGAAACCACGAAGGCCGAGATGCAAGCTTGGCGGAACAGTTGGGGCAATCGCTTGAACATAGTTACTCACACTGATTCCGCCGAATCTTGAGCGCGCTTTCTTTCCAAGCCTCTGCGCGTTCTGCCGAGGTGATGTGTTCTTGCGCCAACCGGAGATTTCGCATCGCCCCGCCGCCATACCCTCGGCGGCATTCCTCAAATGCCCGCGCCATAAACTCATCGTACTGCGTGTTGTGATACACATTGTAGGTTGCATAGCCTGCGATGCCGAGTGCCAACGCCAACACCACCCCAATTTGCAACACCGTTCGCCAGCGCATCGCAGATCAGCCCTCCAACAGTTTTTTTACATAAGCCAAATTGCCTTGTGTGCGCACGTCTAATGACTGCTCGGTGCTGAAGTCTTCAAACGCTAGCCAACCGTCGTAGCCCACATCGTGCAGCGCATCCAACAAGCGGCGCAAATCCACGCTGCCTTTTTGGAGGGGTGCCCAGGTGGCTTGCCAGGCCGTGCTGCCATCGTCGCGCGTGCCACTCACTTCCCACTTGGCATTTTTGAGGTGAACGTGGGCGAGATACGGCCCCAACACCTCGAAGCCCAGCCGGTATTGTTCGTAGCCCTCATACACCATGTTGCCCGCATCGTGAATGATGCCGACATAGCGCGGATCGAAGTGCGAGGCAAATTGCGCAGCCGCGCTGGCGCTGGGCACAATATTATTCATGTGCACTTCGATCATGGCCTTTAGCCCGTGCCGTTTCGCCATCGCTTCCACATCGCGGTATTGCGCCACGGCATTGTCGCGCAGCGTCAAGTAGGGCTGCTTGCCATCGTAGTTGGGCACGCGCACGCGCAGGGCCGGTGCACCCAACGCCTTTACGCCCAACATGGCATGTTCCACCTGCGCAGGCTCCTCGCAAGACACATACGTGCCGATGTTAGGCATCGCTAGCCCAGCTTGCTCCGTCATCACTCATACGCGGGGCGCGTCCTCAATCAACGAAGCCAAAGACAACGTGCAGCGGTTGCCTGACCAAAAACCAATCTGCGTGCCATGCCCAGCTACCGTGCGGCCATTGCCGCTCATCAGCGGGTCATCGGTCACGCGCCATTCAATTCCGTCGTAGCCCCATCCCGCCAACTTTTGCACGGCCTGTTCGGGGGTGTATTCGGGCAGGCTAACGGTAAAAACTGCAAATTTCATTTTGAGGTATGAGGTATGAGGTATGAGGTATGAAGTTCATCCTTCATACCTCATACCTCATACTTTCTAGTTGAATTTTGGCAAAAAGCCGGTTTGCTCGTGGGCGTCCAGCAAATCATCTACGAGCGAGGTGATTTGGTCGAGGCTGAGTTCGGCGGCGGTGTGCGGGTCTAAATAGGCGGCGTGGTAGACGTGTTCGCGCTTGCCGGTTAATGCCGCCTCGACGGTGAGCGACTGCACGTTGACGTTGGTCTGCATCATGGCGGCCAACTGCGGCGGCAGCTTGCCGATCTTGGTGGGCTGCAAACCGTTTTTGTCTACCAGAACCGGCACTTCCACACAACAGCCTTGCGGCAAGTTGTCAATCAAGCCGGTGTTGGGCATGTTGCCATAAATGACGCGCGATTGACCGGTCTCCATGGCGTGGATGATGCCGCTGCCGTATTCGTGGCTGCGCTCGTGGGTGATGCCCTCGCCGGCCTCGAAGCGCGCGCGCATGCGGTGCCAACCGGCAATCTGCTCCTCGCACCGGCGGATGTATTCATCGAGTGGGATGTTGAACTCCTCGACCAGATCGGGCCTATCGCGTTTGATAAACCAGGGCGTGTATTCGCTAAAGTGCTCGCTGGATTCGGTGACGAAGTAGCCGAAGCGTTTGAAGACCTCGTAGCGGGTCAGGTTCCAAGTGGGCTGCTTGCTGGCCTCCAACACCTTGCGAATTTCGGGGTACAAGCTGGCGCCCGCTTTCTCGAACTTGAGATAAAAGGCCATGTGGTTGATGCCCGCGCAAATGTAATTAATATCTTCGATAGGCACGCCGATGTCTTGCGCCAATTGCTCGGAGGTGCCTTGCACGCTGTGGCACAAGCCTACAGTCTTAATGTTGCTGGCGCGGCTGATGGCCCAGCAGTTCATGGCCATGGGGTTGACGTATTGCAAGAACGTGACGTTGGGGCACACGGCTTCCATGTCTTTGCAAATGTCCAGGAAAACTGGGATGGTGCGCAGGGCACGCATGATGCCGCCGATGCCGAGCGTGTCGGCGATGGTTTGGCGCAGGCCGTACTTCTTGGGCACCTCAAAGTCGATGACGGTGCTGGGCTTGTAGCCGCCCACTTGGAACATGCTGATGGCGTAGTCGGCGCCATCCAGCGCCTGCTTGCGGTCGGTGGTCGCCTCGATCTTGGGCTTGGCACCCAAATAGTCGGCCAGCTTGTGGCCTACTAACTCCGAGGTCTTCAAGCGTTCTGCGTCAATGTCGAAGAGGGTGATGGTGGAGTCGGCGAGTTCTGGGTAGCTGAGGATATCGCCCATGAGGTTCTTGGCGAACACGGTGCTGCCCGCGCCGATGAAGGTAATTTTTGGCATGGGCGAGATTGTATGCGAGCCTAACGCATATAGAATCTCAAAAGCAGATGGTCAATCAAAGTCCTAGATATGAAAAACAAACTTTTGAATTACCGAACAGTTTTAAGTTTCTTAGTAGCTTTAACAACCAGCACCCCCTCGAATCGAGCAATTGCAACGCCCTCAAATTCAGTTCAACAATTTGGGGGCTGTCAGGTAAATGTGACACCAACTCCTAAACCTGCGACATCAAAATTGACAGGTCGAGTTATTGCTTCTGACACCCAACAACCTTTGCCAAACATATCTATTCTGGCTACCAACCTTGAAAACAGAACTAATCCTGAGAACACCTATGGACAGATTGACAGTGATGGTTACTTTACTATTCAGGTCCAAAGTGGCCAATATGTGCTTCGCACAAAAATTAGCACTTTCATTTCTCCGACCATTTATGCAGAGGAGTATTACAGCAATACAAGCTCTTTCGAAAACGCCTATGTTATTGATGTGGTCAGCGGAACTACTATTTCTGGAATCAACTTTGAGCTAGACAAAGGTTCTCAACTCGTAGGACGTGTGACAACAGCGGACACGGGCGATCCTATAAAAGGATTAAATGTCTACATCAGCGATATTTTTGATTACTTTCTGATCGGCTTTGGAGGCACAACAGATTTCAACGGATATTTCACTTCAACTATTGGTTTGAAGCCTGGGACATATAGATTTCAATTACAGAATTCCGGTAACTGCTCAGGCCAGTCGTAACTTCACGGGCTTACCATCACACGCGGCGCGGATAGCATCGAAAGCGCGAAAGCCTTGTTTGCGGGCGGTGGAGAC
>JAYTNY010000616.1:0-5162 GCA_043748055.1 Roseobacter sp. | reverse complement strand
GTCTCCACCGCCCGCAAACAAGGCTTTCGCGCTTTCGATGCTATCCGCGCCGCGTGTGATGGTAAGCCCGTGAAGTTACGACTGGCCTGAGCAGTTACGGCAATGATGCTGATTATTGGCCTCATGGAACTCGTCAACTCAAGGTGTTCAGAATCAAAGATACGACAGTGGATCATCCTCGTGTTGCGAAGTTGCTAAACGAGTTGTCTGAAACTCAAAGACAAAAGTCGTTTGGTGCTTTGACTGCACATATCAAAAATGCTTCTAAGCCTATTTTTCTCTTTAATGCAGTTTTAGGGAACAATCGCTCAGCGATTTTGGAAGGCATAAGTATGCGCGATCAATTATCGGTGGCAGCGTATGGATTGCTTCCCCTTCACAATCTGAAGGAGACGCGTGAGCGATTCGCCTCACTTAAAAAATTTGAGGGAGAAAGCGCACAATTTGGCAAGCTAAGACAAACACATGAGAGAGCTGCGGCGAGGGCGGGAATTCACAACTTGGCAAAGAATGCGGGTTATTCATCTGTGAGAGCATTTGAAGACGCGATGGTAGCTTAAAAATGAACCTCCGCCCCGAACAATCCCGCATCGCCCAATACACGGGCGGCCTGCTCATGGTCAGCGCCGTACCCGGCAGCGGCAAGACCACCACGCTCTCGGCCCTCGCCGCGCAACTCATTAGCGACGCACGGGTGAATGAGGAGCAAGAGGTCCTGGTCGTCACCTTCACCACCTCGGCGGCCAGCAACATCAAACAACGCATTGCCGAATTCCTCAAAGCCCGCGAGATGCCCGCCGCCGGTTACAAAGTGATGACCCTGCACGCGCTGGGCAACACGATGATTCGCGAATATCCCACGCTGGCAGGCGTGGATGCCGACTTCCAAATCTACGCCGACCAAGATGCTGTGCGCGACGCGGTCAGCAGCTACATCAGCTTCAACCGTGAGCATTGGCTAAGTTTTTTGCGCGATGAGTTAGGCAACATGGCCGACGAGGCCGAGCGCCAATGGCGCAACCAAACCGAGCGCCTGGCCCGCGCAGTAATACGCACCGCTAAAAACGAATTGCTCAGCCCCGATGCGTTGCGCAGCCTCATCGGCAAAATGCCCAACAGCACCGCCACGCAGTTCTTGCAGATGGGTGCCGATATTTACGCCCGCTACGAGAGCCTGCGCAACGCCAGCACCGAGCCGCGCCTGGACTTCGATGACCTGATCTCGCGCGCTGTGACTGTGCTGCAAAACGATGACGCACGAAAACATTTTGCCACGCGCTGGCCGTTTATTTTGGAGGACGAGGCGCAAGACAGCACGCCGCTACAAGAGCGCATTCTGGGTTTGCTGGCCCGCGAACACGGCAACTGGGTGCGCGTGGGCGATCCCAACCAGGCCATCATGACCACGTTCACCAGCAGCAACGTGCGCTTCTTCCGCGATGAGTTTCGCCAGCGCACGGGCGTGCGCGAGTTGCCCCTCTCGCAAAGCGGACGCAGCAACCAACGCATCATTGACCTCGCAAACAACTTAGCCGATTGGGCTGTGCGTGAACACCCCGAAGAGGCCGTGCGCGGCGAGGCACTAGATAACCGCGTAAAAATTCACCCCCTCCCAACCTCCCCCATCGGAATGGGAGAGGAGCCGGAACTCCCTCCCCCGTTCCTACGGGGGAGGGTTGGGGAGGGGGCCATCGGCGGAGAGGGGGCCGACAAGCCTAACCCTCATGTCACCAAAGGCTGGCTGCGCCTACCACCCGCCTTCGCTGAGCCAATGTATGAAGCGAATGCCATTGCCAAAGATGCCGCCGAATATGTGTGGGCCGGGCCAGACAAGACCTGCGCTATTCTGGTGCCCACCAACGAACTGGGCGAGTTGGTCGAAGACGCGCTAAACGCCATGCGCGCCAAAGCGCCCGTGCGCGGCTTCTATCAAATCGAGCTAAAAAATCCGTCGCCAGTGCGGCAGGTGGCGGATTGGTTGGGCAGCGTGGTGCGCTTCTGTGCCTCGCCCGCCAACATGAACGCGCTGGCCGATTTACGCGAGGCGCTAATCTCGGCAGGCGCACAACGCCCGCTGGATGGCGGCCCAAACGAGCGCAACTTGATGGCGCTGCTGCGCACGATCTTTGTCGAGCAAGCCCTCTTCCCCGCGCCGGGAGCGTCGGATGCTGACCGCATCCGCAGCGCCAATTACCCCATCAACCGGCTGGTAACGCCGCCCGAACAAGGCGCAATTGAGCAACTGACGCGCCTGGCCGCCAAGTGGACGCAGGCCAGCGTGTTGCCGGTAGACCAACTCATGCTCGTCATCGCTCAAGATATGTTTACGAGCGAATTGCAACTGGCAATTGCCTATGCTCTGGCCGCCAGCATGCGGCATGTGGCCGCCAATAACCCGGCGCTGCGGCTCAGTGAGTTGGCGCGCGAGCTGGAAGACATCGCCGCGAACCGCAAAACGTATCTGTTGGGCGATGCATTGGCCGACAGCGGCTTCCGCCCCAAGCCCAACGTGATTACGGTGACGACGATGCACAAGGCGAAGGGCCTCGAATGGGATCGCGTGTATTTGATGCAGGTAGACCAGGTGGATTTTCCGCACGATGCTCAGCATGCTCAGGGCGCGGCGTGGTACTTGTCAGGTCAGCACGACCCGGCGACGGAGGCGGGGGAGTTGTTCAAGCTGATTCAAAACGCCGCACGAGATGACAACAGTTTTGAGTGGCCGACTGAGGAAGAGCTGCGCCGCCGTGCGCGGGCCGAATTTATCTCGGAGCGGTTGCGCTTGCTCTATGTCGGCATCACGCGGGCGGCCAGCGAACTGATTATTAGCCACAGCAAACAGCGCCGTAACAAGCCAAATGGCTTTGCACTGGCGATGGCCCGCGTGTTAGCCGAGATGCGAGCTCAGGCCGAACGCTAAGATTTTCTCCGCAAGTTCTACTTGCTGGCTCAGACAAATCTGCAAGCGCTTTTGCCCAAAAGCATTCATCCGAACGTATGATTAGGCCTGCAACCAAAGGCTGAACCTGTCGGCAAAATTGCAAGGCTGACAAAGCGGATTAGGGCATAGCAATAATGCAAGCGATAAATCGTCGGCATGTTGACCTGTGGTTGCAATAAAACTCGACAAGTCTAGACAAGTTTCATCGTTCACACATTATTGATTCATTATGACCAGACGTGTTTGTGGTGCATTTAGGCGAGGCGTCATTTTCATCGCTCTATTCGGCGTGCTGCTCAGCACGGGCCGCAGCATTTTTGCGGCTAAAACGGGTGAAGTTGAATGGGTGGTGGTTCAAGGCGTTGCATGCGTGGATGCCAACGACGATGCAGCTTGTTCGCCCGACGAAGCAACCGTGCCCAAAGTGACAGTGCGCAGTGATGGCATCGTGTTGGCGACGACGGATACACGAGGCCGATTTTCTGTGCGGGTGGTGGCCCAATCGGTGATTGAGTTTGAGTTGCCCACAGGCTACGCAAGCGCAACCGGCGAGTTGAGCACGCAGGTGTTTGAAAGCGGTAAGCTGGATGTGCCCTTGACCCAGCCAGTTGTGGCAACCGCTACCCAAGTCGCGCCCACTGTGACAGCCATCAAGCCCACAACCACAACCCCCGCAAAAGCAACGGCGACAGTGGCAGCGACGGCGACAAAACGAAGCACATCAACACCTGCGCCTACAGAAACTCCGCCCACCGCAACTGCAAGCGCTATCCCACCGACTCAAGCCCCATCTACCGAAACCCCAGCGCCCCAAGCAACGCCAACGCGTGAGGCCACTGCTACCGCACTGCCACAACCCACCGAGACAGCCACCACATCTGCCGCGATAGTGTTGGATATCAAGCCAACTGCGTCGTCGCCGACCGCACAACCGACTACTAATGCCCCACTTCCTTCGTTTGAGGAGCAGGCTCAGTCAGCATCACAATCTGCGCCACTCTTCTCGCTTGGAGCTATTCCGCAGGTGTATTTTGTGTCGGGTGGCTTACTGCTGGGGCTGGGGCTGTTGATTGGGTTGTTCGTCTATCGCTCGAACGCGCTAAAGACCCACGGCTTGGCGACTGCATCCGTAGCAGGTGGCTACCCAACGGGCGGGCAAGCAATGGTGTGGGAGCAGGGATCATCTCCACAAGCACCCCCATCCCCGCAAATGCCCAGCGGCAGAGAATGGCATCCCATCGCCCAGCGCTTAATGAGCCTGGCGCATCTCAAGTCCATCTCGATTGATGCCGAAGCGGGCATTTTGGCGGCCAGCACCGTGCCTGCGCCCGTGTTTGTGCTGGGTGGGGTAGATGGGTATCGCTTGGTGTTTACGATAGACCCTAGCCTGCCAGTGCGCAGTGGTTTGGTGGCAGACCGCAGCCAGGTGGCTCGGGTTGCCAAGTTCACTGGCCCCAGCCGAGGCGAGGCCCACAGCTTGTGGCGCCAAGTAGCCCAATCGCGCAACCTTGCCGATTCGGCGTGCCCCAACTGGGCCGATTGGTATCTCCTCGTGTGCCAGCGGGTCAATCAAGCAAACCAAGCAAACCAAGCAAACCAAGCAAACTAGATAAACCTAAACAGAGGAAGACGATAATTGGTCATCATGCTCATGCTTAATCGAAGTCATATGCGCTTGCTCCTGTGCTTATCTATGTTGTTGGGACTGTTTGGCATTGCTCGGCAAGCGCAGGCTGCCACAGGCGGCAATCAGGCGCGGGTGCGCGTGGTTCACGCCTCGCCCGATGCACCCACACTGGATATTTACGTGAATGGCGTGCGAGCGTTTAGAGGGCTGGCGTTCAAAGAGATCACCAACTACGTTGGGCTGGCGGCGGGTTCGTATCGGCTGCAAGCCGTGCCTGCGGGCAAGGCGCTGACGCTAGGGCCGATGATCATCAGTACCACCGCCAAGCTGGATGCAAGCAAGGACTACAGCGTGGTGGCCGCAGGTCTGCGCGAGAGTATTGAGCCATTGTTGCTGATAGACAACAACACGCTGCCCGACCCTAGCAAGGCCAAAGTGCGCTTTGTGCATCTCTCGCCAGATGCGCCTGTAGTCAACGTTGTTGCGCCTGCCGCAGACAACCGCAAGCTGTTTAGCAAGGTTGGGTTCAAGCAAACTGGCGAGTACGTCACGGTGGATGCGGGCCGCTATAACTTGGCTGTGCAATCGGCTGAG
>JAYTNY010000615.1:0-5278 GCA_043748055.1 Roseobacter sp. | reverse complement strand
TCGAGCCTTTAGGCGGTTAGTAGCGCGTGCCGCAAATTACGGCACGCGGCAAGTCACTAACCGGCTAAAGCCTCGGCCTCCATCACGCTCTTATGTCTAATTCAATGCCATTGCCCTAAAGGGGGGTCGTCAAGTTTGTTCGTAAGTTCATCAATTTGTTACGAGTTAGGACTTACGCGGCAACGCCACATATAGGGCTAAAAGCCTCTAGCTTTGTGTTTTTACCGCCACATATGGGTGCAGTGCGTAAGTCCTAAGTGATGAACTTAGATCGAAAATCAAGGACTCCCCTGTAAGCGAAGCGGCGGGGTCGGGGGGTTCGGTCCGTCAAATGCCCGCATCGTGCGCCATCTCGGCCACGTTTACTGCTTTGCCACTTGCGCCGCTTTCTATGGCCGCAAACATCATCGCCGCGCTTTTGATATTGTCTGCCAGCACAGTGGCGGGCTGTGGGCCACCCTGTAGCCAATCCAAAAACTGCGCGCCGATTGCGTGATGGCCTTCCCACTGCGGCTTCTCCGTCGGCACCTCGCGCACCTTTAATGTGCCGCTCAGCCCGCGTTCCTCAATGCGTACAACATGGTCTTTGTCGAGCACCGCCGCGCCACCCTCGCACTCCACGCGGTAATACTCGCTGTGCCAACTGTTGGTTTTGCCGGTTGCCAAGTTATTGCCCTCGTAGTGGGCCATGCTGCCGCCAGTCATCTTCATCACATACAAGCCGTTGGTTTCGCCCTTGAACGAATTGCTGCCCATAAATTTTTCGTCGCCACCGCGAATCTGGCCGGGATGCCACTCCAAGCCGCTCAGCGTTTCGCAATCGGCGCTGGTTAAGTTGCGCAGTTGGTCGAAGTGGTGAATGCTGGCTTCGATGAGCAGCGAATGCGGCATCTCGTGGCGAAAGGCTGCGCCCCAGGCCAGCGGCTCGCGGTAATCGGCGGCGTAGCGGCACACGGCATAGTTCACCGCGCCCAGTTCGCTCACGGCCTTCTTCAACGTAAGGATGCGCGGGGTGTAGCGGTAGTTCTGCGTCACCATCATTTTTACCCCGGCTTGCTTCACGGCCTGGGTGATGGCACAACAATCGGCCCAGGTATGGGCGATGGGCTTCTCGGACAAGATCGCCATGCCGCGCCCGCAGGCCAACGCCACCGCCTCGCGGTGAAACTGCGGCGGGGTGACGATGCAGCAGTAATCGGCATCGACTTGGGCGAAAGCCTCGGCCATGTTGGTGAAGCAGCGGTTAGCGGGCACACCCAACGCCTCGCCGGTGGCGTGCAGCGCGTCGGCGTTCACATCCACCAGCCCGGCAAAGGCTATGCGTTCGTGCTGCGAATGCCACACCTGGTAAATCCAATGTTTCGCCATGCCGCCCACACCGATCATGAGGCAACGTTTTTTGTTTGTCATGTGGGGAGTTTATCAACGGATATTGAACGGATAAGCGGATGGGTACAGTGCGCATCCGTTTATCCGCTAAAAATCCGTTGACATCCGCATCCGCCATTCTTGGATAAACTTCGCTCTCACATGAAGTTCGCATCACTTACGCAGAAGATTCTCGGCAGCCTGCTCATCTGCCTTTTGGGTATTCCCGCTTTTGCATCCGGTTCGAGCCGCGTCGCGTATGCCATCCACCCAACAACAGCGCAACACACCGCAACCCTATTGGACGCTGAAGATAAGTTGCCGCAACTTGAACGGGACGAGACAACCTTATTGCCGCAAGGCTCGGCTGTTGGCAAGCCAACTGACGCGCTTACAACCACGCTCACCATCACAACGGCCAAAGACATTCCCGTGCCCGGCTCGGTGCCGCTGGTGGAGCTGCCGGAAGGCACCATCAACATTGCTTTGTTGGGTGTAGACAAGCGGCCCTCACGGCGTTTCAACAACACCGATGTGATGATCATCGCCAGCATCAACCCGGATGTGCCCGCCATCACGCTGCTGTCTATTCCGCGCGATACGCTGGTGTACATTCCGGGCCGCCAAGTGTGGAAGGTGAACACGGCCTATGCGGCGGGTGGGTTTGAGCTATTCAAAGACACCATTCGCTACAACTTCGGCATTAAGTTGGATTACCACGCGGTGGTGAACTTTGCGGCGCTGGTGCATGCCGTAGATGCGTTTGGCGGCGTGGATGTGGTCGCCACCTGCCCCATTCAGCACGCCTTCCCCAAAGACCCGTATTACATGGGTGGCGCAATTGTGGCCCGCGACTACACCGACAGCTTTACCGGCGAGGTGTGGAAAGCAGGCACGCGCGTGCCGCTCACCAAACTGGATTTGCCCAAGCCCGGCGTGTATACGCTGGATGGCATGAAGGCGCTGGCATTTGTGCGCGCCCGCTATGGCATTCCGGGTGGGGATGTAGACCGAGGCCGCCGTGAGCAACGCGTGGTGCGGGCGCTGTTTGCCAAAGCCAAGCAACTGGGCACGCTCAGCAAAATTCCGGAATTATTAGATGCCTTTCAGAAAGATGTGAAGACTGATCTCTCGTTGCCGCAGTTGTTGCAGCTGGCGGGCATTGCAGATCGGTTTAGCGACGCGGTGATTCGCAGCCGGTATTTAGACACGCGTGGCGCAGAGGGCGCGGTGCTAACCGATGCCGCCGAGGGCAACAAGTATTGGCGCAGCCGCCGAGATTATTTGCAGCAGGTGCTGAACGTGGCGCTGAACCAGCGCATGAATGACAGCATTCCGGTTGAAGTCCTAAACGGCACCAGCGAACCGGGTTTTGTGGTGGCTGCCGCAGATCGCCTCAAAGACCTGGGCTTTCGCGTGGTGGAGATTAAGGCGGCGGACAAACCGTATGCCCAATCGGTGGTGATTGACCACACCACGACCAAGAAGGGCAACGCTGTGCCGCTGATATTGCGTACGTTTAACTTGCGCAGCGACAACGTGGTGGGCGACCCGCAAGCCGAGGGCGTGCGCTACACCATCATCGTAGGTGCGGACTTTAATACCTGTTACTACGCCAACAGCCTGCGCGCAGCAGGCAGCGAGGCGATTGACACCTCCATCAACCCCGACGAGGTGGACGAAAGTTTGCCCGACACGGTGGATGTGACCGCGCCGTTTATCACCGCCACGCCACTGCCATCGCCCACGCCGCTACCCACGTCCACGCCCGATCCCAATCAGCCCACGCCCGAACCAGCAGCCGCCGCCGCCACGGTCACTGCCCTTGCCGAGCAAGCCAAGCAGCCCAACACGGTGGTCATTCCACCGGGGGATTACGTGAACGTGCGCAACGGCCCTAGCACGGGCAACCGCATTCTGGGCTACCTGAGTGGCAACGATGTGGCCCCCATTGTGGGCCGCAATGCCGATGGCAGTTGGGTGCAAATTCGGGTGGGCAACATTTTGGGTTGGGTGGCCGTGCGCGTAGTGCAGGTTACGGGCCGGGTGGATGGCGTGGCCGTGACGGAGACGAATGCAACACCGGCATCGGTTACCAGCGCACCTGCAAACTTGGCGACCATTACCGTGCCCAGTGGCGACATTGTGAACGTGAGGGCTGGCCCCAGCACGCGCAACCGGGTGGCCTACAAATTGCGCGGTGGCCAAAGCGCCACTGTTCTGGGCCGCAATGCAGATGGCGGCTGGTGGCAAATTCGCATCAATGGCCGCGCTGGCTGGGTGAATGCCAGCGTGGTGATTGCCGAGGGCGACGTGACAGGTGTGCCGGTGGTGCCATGAACGCGCGACCGTTTACGGTCGCGCTCAGCAGCGAAGCCCTTTGGGCTAAAAGATAAAAGCCCAACGGGCTTTGCTGCTGAGCCGGGCATTCATGCCCAAGCGTTTGCGGAGCGCTGCAAGCCAAACTTTTGCTACACTGCGCCAGCATGAAGCCCAAGAAACCCAACACCCTCCGCACTATTTTCATCGCTGTTGTCCTTGCTGTCACGGTCTTTGTAACAGGCCGAAAAGTAGATGAGCTTTCGGCTGACCCGTTGGCGGAGAAGGATTGCCCACCCACCAACCCCGACCCAGCAGGCAACGCGACACAAGCCAATCGCATCGAGATCAAAGCCCCGCCCACGTTAATCTGGGAGCAGAAGAGCGGCACCCTCAACGATGCGAGTTGTCTAAACCGCACGCCGGTGTATGGCGTGGTGCGAATATTGACCGAGGAACACCTCAAAACCGCGCTGACTTTTGCGCGCGAGAACGAGTTGAAAGTCTCGATAGCGGGCGTGCGGCACAGCATGGGCGGGCACACCTTCGCCAAAAACGCGCTGGTGTTGGATATGACCGCGTTTAGGGCGATGAAGTTGGATGAAGCCAGCAAAGTGCTTACTGTGCAAAGTGGCGCAACCTGGCACGATATTCAAAGTTATCTGCATCCCAAGTTTGCGGTGAAGGCCATGCAATCGACGGACATCTTCACCGTCGGCGGGTCTATTGCTGTGAACGCGCATGGCATGGATCATCAGGCGGGTTCGGTGGGGCGGACGATTCGCTCGATGCGGCTGATGTTGGCGGATGGCAGCGTGCAAACGCTGAGTAAGACAGAGAATGCCGAGTTGTTTAACTTGGTGGTCGGCGGCTATGGCTTGTTTGGCATTGTGTTGGATGTGGAGTTAGACGTGACCGACAACGCGATTTACACGACGGGTCGCAGCATCATTGATGGCAAAGACTTTGTGGAGGTCTTTAACAAAGAATTGGTGAACGACCCCAAGCTAGGCTTGTTCTATGGGCATCTCTCCACTGCGCCGCAATCATTTTTGCAAGAGATGATTTTGTACACCTACACCCAGACCAATGCGCCCGGTGCAACGGTGCCGCCGCTGGAGGAAGTGGCCAGCACCAAGCTCCGCCGCTTTGTGATTAATTTCTCCAAACTGGGCGATGTGCCGATGCGCATCAAATGGTTCGCCGAGAAATACATTGAGCCGAAGATGGAGGCCTGCACCGTGACGCGCAACCAGGCCATGAAAGACGGCGAGGCCTGCCTAGTGACACGCAACGAGCCTATGCACGACTCGGTGAAATACCTAAAGAACAGTTTGCCGGGCGAGACCGATATCTTGCAGGAGTACTTTATTCCACGCGGGCAGTTCAACACGTTTGTCGCTGGCTTGCGCGAGGTGATGAACGCCAACGACGCGAATCTGCTTAATGCCTCGGTGCGCGTGGTGCATGCCGAAGACAATTTTCTTACGTATGCGCCAGCCGATGCGTTCTCGGTGGTTTTGTATCTCAACCAAACCACCGACACGGCGGGCAACGCCAAGATGCAAAAGGTGACGAGCGAGCTAATTGA
>JAYTNY010000614.1:0-8841 GCA_043748055.1 Roseobacter sp. | reverse complement strand
CGCATGCCGCCCGCTACTTGAACGGCGTGGAGTTTTACGCTTACGACAACAACGGCAACATGACCATTCGCAACGACAACGGCACGTATTACCAGAACTGGAACGCCGACAACAAGCTGGTGAGCATGAGCGGGCCGCCAGGCAGCATGACGATTGCTTATGATGCTGACGGCGCACGCACGAAGACGGTGGTGAATGGGGTGACGACGGCCTACGTGGGCAACCACTACGAAGTGAAGGACACCCCTAACGCCTACGTGAACGTGACGTTCGCCAAGACCGTTGGGGTGAGCGTGGCGGGCAGCACCCTGACGCGCAACGATGGGCAGAACAATTGGGGCGGCAGCGGGGCCTCGTCTACGGCGTTTTGTGCGGGCAGCGGCTATTGCTCGGCGTATGCCAGTGCGGCGGCTACGAACACCAACAGCATGTTTGGCTTATCGAACGTGGACAGCGACGCGAGCTACCCCAGCATTCGGTATGGCTTGCATCTGCAAGGCACAGGCACGGTGTTGATCTACGAGTTTGGGGTGAACAAAGGGGCGGTGGGCAGCTATGCAGTGGGGGATAAATTCACGGTGCAAGCCGAGCCGGACAACCGGGTGCGCTATTACAAGTTGCCAGCGGGCAGCGGCAGCTGGCAGTTGCTCTACACCAGCGCCGACATTCCCACTTACCCGTTGCGCATGGACAGTTCGATTTACAACAACGGCGGGAAGCTGGTGGATATGCAGATGCATGGCTCGCAACTGAAGACCACGACCAGCTACTACTACTTCGGCGGCCAGCGGGTGGCGATGCGCACACCGACGGATGGGGTGCAATGGCTGCACTCCGACCACCTGGGCAGCGCCAGCCTGGCCACCAGCAACACCGGCGGCACGGTAGCCAGCAGCAGCCAACGCTACAAGCCCTTCGGCGAACTGCGCGTGGTGGGCAGTGGGCAGCCGTCTAAGTTCACCTTCACCGGGCAGTACGATTTCATGAGCTTTGGGCTTATGGATTACGGCGGAGGCACGCGTTTCTACTCGCCACTTTTGGGGAGGTTTACCAGTGCGGATTCGATTGTGCCGAGGTCTTCACGGCCTCAATCACTTAACAGGTATTCGTATGTCGAAAATCGGCCTATGAATTTGGTCGATCCGACAGGTCATTATTCTCAGGAACAGATTCAAACCATGTTTGAACTCACATCATGGGAAAGTGTCTTAGGTCTTTTCGAGAAGGGTGGTAGATACGAAGGCAAGTGGGGCTTTTTGGCCATGCTGCGCGAGGCCGTTGATGGAGATGTCGCTACTTTCAGCAACGAAGGTGGTTATCAAGCAAGCTATACCTTTGAGAGAGATTCTCAAGGCTTACTCAAAGATTCGAAGTGGGGCATTTTAGGAATTGAGTTGCCTAGCGATTTGAGCAGTAAAGTCAAAGGCCCAGGAGATCTGTATCGCCTGATTCGGCCTGGTGTAACCCCAATCGGCCCGACTCGCTGCGGCTGTGTGTTTCAAGCACGGCATGATGAAAAGAGAACATATCCTAAAGCAAGTTTTGGAGAAGCGATGCTTACGATTGGAACAACAGTAGTCGATGTCACGCTTGCTCCCTTTGCATTTGCACCTGCCGGAGGATTGCGTCGTGGCCTACAAAATCTGAGTAAAGCGGATGCGGCGACCATTGCTTTATCTGTTGGCTATAACGGCATTCAAATTTCCGGTGATCTTTCACTTGGAAATGTTGTTCGAGGAGGAGCCAATGTCTTTTCAGCTTTGCCAGGACCAGCTTCAGCAGTAGTTGGACTAATTTTGGACTTCTCTGACATGGTCGCTCTTGGTCAAGAAACTCCTTAAATAAAGGGCATTTAGAGCAATGGATGTATCTACCGTCATTATTGGTTACATTACAGGTGTGTTGGCCGTAGCGCAAGGGCTATGGAGTATTCGAAAGCACCACTACTCACTTGGATTATTTGGTGAACTGCGCGGTAATAAAGCTGTAGCTGCGGGCTGGTTGGCTCTAATTTTTGGAATGGCCATGCTTGCATTGACGACCTATGGAGTTATGAACCAAGGGGATTCGTTTAGCGGTAATTAAACAGATTGAGGAAGTCATGGATGAGATTGGCACGATGGACTATGGGGCCAGGCAATACAGCCCACTTTTGGGCCGCTTCTTGTCTGCGGATAGTATCGTCCCAGACCCCGGAAATCCGCAAGCGCTGAACCGCTACAGCTATGTGTACAACCGACCGTTAATGTTCACAGATCCAAGCGGACATCGTCCATGCGAGCATGAATGCACTGACAACCCAACCATTCTCAGGTTTGACATCGACTTTGACGATGGATGGACTCAGGCAGATCGTATGGTTGCCGTTGACGAGGTTGGTGCAGTAGGTGCCGCTCTACTTGATGCTTGCAGCGTATGTGCTGGCATGGAAGCCGATGCAGTTTTCAACTTGGTATTTGGGCCAGTCCTGTTTACCATGAACAATACTTCTGGGTATTTTTGGTCTGGTGATAACGTTACTCGTGATGGGCGAACTTGGGCGAACGTGAATGGCACTGCTCGGCGTCATGCAGGCAATATGAGCAACCCCGATTACCAAGGCGTGGTTTCGCATGAGCTAGGACATGTTTTTAGTCGCTTAAGTGGACATCGACCCAGAGATGCGGTGTGGAAGTCAACTATAGTTGATGAAAAGGGGGATTTCGTAACGGGCAGAAACTCTGCTGGCAGTTACATACGTGGAAAGGGCGGATATAAATCGCTCAACGAGCCGGATGTCCAAGACTTTCCGAAAGGGAAGTATCCAGATGGTGCTGTTGATTACTCCGAAGATCATGCAGATATGTTCTTGAACTACACACGTAATTCCTTTTCATCTGATGGAGCAGGTCGCGCACGATACAGCTTTATGCAGACATTTGTTGGTCTATGGGTTGATGTCAAAGTAGCAACTTCTGGGAGGTAAAAATGAATAGGGATGTCCTAACTTTGTTGATTCCGCTGTCAATCCTTTTATCGAATTCATTGCGCCCTGATTTTGCAAAATTGAGTAGCGGACGCAATAGTATTAACTCATCATATGCTCTTTCGACTGAAGCCCTAGATTTTCTAGATGTCGACGAGGCTGGTAAGAAATTTATTCTAGATGCGTCACTATGTGATTTGCCGTGTTGGGGAGGGATGTTGCCGGGGCAATCACAGGTTTCAAATTTGTCGTTGGAGCTAGAAAGACGTGGGCTACGTCTTTACGAGCCATCGCTAAATTACGGGGAGATGCTCCACCAAATAAATCTTGGCACTTTATATTCGCCGAAAGCATATCAATCTACAGATGTCTATGTTGGAGCCAAAGCCGATACGATCACATCATTGAGAATTTTTAGCTCTGGGCAATATGCAACTAGGAGATCGTGGCAGAAACTGTGGGCAGCATATTCACCGGAAAGAATTGTTGCAAAATATGGCAAGCCAACTTCTGTCTTTTTACAAGGTTTTAATGGAACGTGGGTGCATGGTGAACCCCATACTGAATATGATTTGTGGTTGTATTACGAAAAGATAGGATTTGTGGTTCGGTATGGCGGTGTAGGGCGATTGGTAAGCAATGGACGCAAACTTCAGGTTTGCCCAACTTTTGACAGAGGCGATCTTGCCAGTCAATTAGAAATCTACGTTCGTGAACCACAAAGCAATATCTCATTTGACAAACTCATCGGTGAGAGGGCAGGCTTAGCCGAATCGATTCTGCCACTTGAAAAGGCCACAGGATTAACCGTTGATACTTTTTACAAAAGATACACATCTGGGAAGCGCCCATTCTGTTTGAATGTTGTGCGAAGTGTCTGGCCGTGATTGCAACTGACTCACAAACTGAGAAAGGCTCAGCCGCCGGAGGTGTGATCGTCCTTCCCTCGTTTGACGTTGGAAGCTCCGGCGAGAGACGAATGGAGAGCGAGCAGACAAACACAGTACGCAATGCCAACGGCATATTTTACTTGCACAGCGACCATTTGGGCAGCGCCAGCCTGGCCACCAACACCAGCGGCAACGCTGTGGCGAACAGCAGCCAACGCTTTACGCCGTTTGGCAGCCCGCGATTGAATGCTAGCGGTCTGGATTCCAAGTTCACGTTTACGGGTCAGCGTAACTTCATGGATGAGATTGGCACGATGGACTATGGGTCCAGGCATGACAGTATCGTTGAGTCAGGTGCCAAGCGCACCAAAAAACGTGTCTCCTCTTCCGGTATGCGTTGGTCACGTCCCGGCTTAGAGAATATGCTTGCTCTGCGCCGCCTCTATGAGCCATTCTTTCGGCGATCTTTGGCAAAGAATCTGCCCCTTTTAGGGAATGCCCCTGCATAAAAGCAGATGAGATGCCAGTGGTAAAATCTCGCCACGCTAAAGGCCGATTGGTCAATTACTAATCACCAATCACCTCTGCAATGCCGCGTCGCCAAGTGGTAAGGCACCTGACTCTGAATCAGGCATTCGTTGGTTCGAATCCAGCCGCGGCAGTCTCGTCTCCCCGTTCTCTACTTCATCTCTTTCATCTCTTACATGCCCGATTCATCTGATAAACCTCACCCTAAAACTGTGCGCGCATCCATGCGCGCATCCATGCGCGCATCCATGCGAGGCGTCATCCTGGCGGCGGGCAAAAGCACGCGCATGAAGTCCAAGACCCCCAAGGTGTTGCACCCGTTGCGGGGCAAATTGTTGATAGAGCATGTGTTGGATGCTGTTTCCGAGGCAACCGAAACGCAGCCCGTGGTGGTGATTGGGGCTGCGGCGGATGAGATGCGCGCCGCGATTTCGCACCGCGCAAGCTGCGTGTTGCAACAGCCACAACTTGGCACCGGCCATGCGATGATGCAAGCCGAAGCGGTTGTTGTAGGGGCGCAGCATGCTACGCCCGAAAGTGTATTGGTCGCTGCGGGCGATATGCCCTTGCTGCGCGCCGAGACCTACGCCAGCCTCATCACCCAACGCCAAGACACAAACGCAGCCATTAGCATGTTGACCGTGAGGGTAGACAACCCGCGCGGCTTTGGGCGCATTGTGCGCGATGCGCAAAACAGAGTGCAAGCGATTGTGGAAGAGGTGGCCTGCACGCCCGATCAACTTGCCATTCGTGAATTGAACCTGGCTGTGTATTGTTTTGATGGCGCTTGGCTGTGGCCTGCGCTGAAGCGCATTACCCCAAACCCCAAGAAGGGCGAATATTTTTTGACCGACTTGGTGGAGCTGGCCGTGCAGGATGGTCGTGAGGTTCACGCAACGGTTGTTGAGGATGCCGACGAGTGCATTGGCATTAACACGCGTGTGGATTTAGCCGATGCCGATGCCGCGCTACGCAAGCGAATTAATAAGCAGCACATGCTGAATGGCGTGAGCATCGTTGATCCGCTCAGTACGTACATCGATGTCGAGGTTGAGATCGGCCAGGACGCCATCATTTTGCCCAACACGCACTTGCTGGGCCAAACCAAGATTGGTAACGAGAGTGTAATTGGCCCCAACAGCCTGCTGGCAAACGCGACGATTGGCGCGCGGGTGGAGATTCGCCAAAGCGTGATTCGGGATTCGCAAGTGGACGACGATGCCGATGTGGGCCCGTTCAGCCATTTGCGCAACGGCGCGCATGTGTGCGCGGGCGCGCATGTGGGCAACTTTGCTGAGATTAAAAAAAGCACGCTGGGCAAGCGCAGCAAGATGGGCCACTTCTCTTACCTGGGCGATGCCACGGTGGGCGAGAACGCCAATTTGGGCGCGGGCATGATTACGGCGAACTATGATGGGGCCAACAAGCACGAGACGCACATTGGCGACAACGCCTTTATTGGCAGCGACACAATTTTGCGCGCACCCGTGCGGGTGGGGGATGGCGCTGCAACTGGCGCAGGTGCAGTAGTAACCAAAGATGTGCCGGAGAATTCGTTGGCGGTAGGAATGCCAGCGCGAGTGATTAAGAAGAGGTAGGAAGTAAGAAGTATGAAGTAAGAGCTATGAAGTGAATCCCATTTCATACCTCATACTTCATATTTCATACTTCTCTGAGATGGACGTTTTTTTGTTCGTAATTGTTACTTTGCTGCGCAGCTTTTTTGCATTGGCCCGCAGCGCGTTTACCAATGTGCGCCGCGCGCGGTTGTTGGAGATGGAGCAGCGCGGTGTCACCTCGGCGGTGGAGATACAACGCCTGAGTGAGAACGCCAGCCGCCTGCTCGCCACGTCCGAAGTGGGTGCCATTTTGGCGATTGTGTTTGCAGGCGGCATCGCCACGCTTCAGTTTGTGCCGATTGTTGAAGCGCAACTTGCGACATGGTTGCCGATGCTCTCTGTCGGCTTCATCCGAACGGCCGCATTTTTAGGCGTGATGTTGGTTGCGGCATTTATTCTGTTTGTGCTGGGCCGCCTAGTGCCAGAGGCCATTGCCGTGCGCCACGCCGAGCGCATCTCACTCGCGTTGTTGCGGCCTATGCAGGCGCTGAGCTATGCATTTGCGCCGTTGGTGCGCTTTGCCATCATCGCCAGCAATTTGCTTTCTATTCCGTTTGGCGGGCAAAAGCGCGAGAGCACCCAACTGGTGACCGAAGCAGAGATTAAGACGATGGTGGATGCGGGCCAGGAAGAGGGCTTGATCGAGCAGGAAGAGAAGGCCATGATCCTCTCGGTGCTGGACTTTGGCGACACGGTGGCCCGCGAAGTGATGATTCCGCGCATCGACATTTTGGCGCTGGATGTGGACACCACCTGGGACGAGGCGCTCGACTTCGTCATCAAGTCTGGGCATTCGCGCGTGCCGGTGTATCGGCATTCCATAGACGACATCATCGGCATTTTGTATGCCAAAGATGTGTTGAAGGCCATGCGGGATGGCGTCGCTCAGGGCAGCGGGCACCCGCCGATAGAAAAACTGGTGCGCAAGGTGTACTTCACCCCTGAAAGCAAACGAGTGAACGAGCTGTTGCAAGAGCTACAAAAGACGCGCGTGCATGTCAGCATTGTGGTGGACGAATATGGTGGCACGGCGGGCTTAATCACCATCGAAGATATTTTGGAAGAGATCGTCGGTGAGATTCAGGACGAGTATGACGAAGAGCAGCCGGAGTATGTGGCTTTGCCAGATGGCAAAGGCTACGTCGTTGAGGCGGGCATGCTGATTAGCGATGTAAACGAATTGCTGCACGTGCAATTGCCCGAAGACCAAAGCGACACGATTGGCGGATTTATTTACGACCAGTTAGGCAAAGTGCCTGTGGTGGGTGAGATTGTTGACTACAACGGCCTGACCGCCGAAGTGCTGGAAGTAAACGACCGCCGCATCCTAAAGGTGAAGGTGATTTATGAGCCGCCGCAAACCAGCGAACAACTTGAGCAAGCCGAGCAACTCCAACATGCCAACGAAGAAGACGCAGCCCAAGCCCAAGAGCGCAAGCCCCGCCCGAACGGCAGCGCTCCAAGCGCCCCCATCCCCAAAGCCGCGTAAACCGGCACGACCCACAGCACCGCGTTTACCCAACGATATAGTGCAGGTATTGCTGGAGGTGGCGAAGAACGCCCGCAAAAACGCCTATGTGCCGTATTCGCGCTACCGCGTTGGGTCGGCGTTGCTGGCGGCCAGCGGCAATGTGTATGCGGGTTGCAATGTCGAGAACGCCTCGTATGGCGTTAGCCTATGCAGCGAGCGCACGGCCTACGCCAAAGCCATCAGCGAGGGCGAGCGCGACTTTATTGCCATCGCTGTGATGACCGACGACGCAGGCACGCCCTGTGGCGCGTGCCGCCAATTTATGGCCGAGTTTGGCCTGGACACGATTGTGATTCTGGCGGACAAGAAGGGCAAGTTCACGTTGACGACGGTCGGCAGGCTGTTGCCGGATGCGTTTGTGCTGAAGCGCACATAGCAGCGCTTCGCACACTAGCTTCTTCATAGAGCGCGTCCTTCGACTGCGCGCGCTCCGTGTTTCGAGAGACATCGCAGAAACCAAGCGCGCTTCGCTCAGGATGCTCTTCGTGGGCGTTTCGTCAGTCAGCGCTTAGCCGGGTTTGCTACGCTACACCCATGCGCAAAAAGCGTTTCTTCGGCTTCCTTCGGTTCGGGTTGATTGGGCTTGCGGTTGCCGTCGGCTTGGCATTGCTGATTCGAGATTGGACGGATGCCCGCGCCCGTGAGCGGATTTACCGCGATGCCGCGCAAACACCGGAACACAAGGTTGCCATCGTCTTTGGTGCGGGCATTCGCAATGGGCTGCCCAGCACCATGTTAAATGACCGCATCACCAGCGCAGTAGACCTCTATAAAACCGGCAAAGTGCGCAAGCTGTTGATGAGCGGCGATAACAGAACCGCCGACTACAACGAACCCGCCGTGATGCGCCAGGCCGCCCTGCGCCTGGGCGTGCCGGATGCCGATATTGTGCTGGATTACGCAGGCCGCAGCACCTACGAGACCTGCTACCGCGCCCGCGATATTTTTGGGCTGGGCGATGCGGTGCTGGTGACGCAAGAGTTTCACCTGGACCGTGCCATGCTGATTTGTGATGCGCTGGGCGTGCAAGCGGTGGGTTTTGTGGCAGATCGCCGCACCTATCGCGGCATCAATTGGTATGAGTTCCGCGAGGTGGCAGCGACGATGAATGCGCTGGTTGAGCTGTATGTGACGAAGCCGTTACCAGTGTTGGGCGAGAAGCTGCCGATTCTCTAATCATAAAGACCCTAAAGGGCAAGGGCATTGAAATAGACATAAGAGCGTGATGGAGGCCGAGGCTTTAGCCGGTTAGTGACTTGCCGCGTGCCGTAATTTGCGGCACGCGCTACTAACCGCCTAAAGGCTCGA
>JAYTNY010000613.1:0-3928 GCA_043748055.1 Roseobacter sp. | reverse complement strand
GCAAAGATGGCAAACAGGCCCTGGCCTCGGCTGATGTCGCTGACGATGAAGCTCTCGCGGGTGATTTGGGCCAGCGGGTAGCAGAAGAAGAGGAGCAGGAAGGCAAGCGGGATGAAGGCGATCAGGCGCAGGCGGTTCATTCGGTTGCGTTGCGCACCGAGAGGGCGGGCGGTGAATTGGGCGCGACCACGCGCCAACGATCCAGGGCCTCGCGGTGGGTGCGGAAGCTCATTGCGGGCAGATCGGCGATGGTAAAGAGTTTGACAGCGCGCGCGTCGTCGCCTGCCTGTAAGGTGCCGATATCTAACGGGCGGGCACGGTAGAAAACGATGATGCCGCTGCGGGGCGGGCCTTCGGGGAAGGAATGCACGCTGAATAGCTCGGTCAGCTCGACTTGCAAACCGGTTTCTTCGTAGGCCTCACGCACGGCGGCTTGCTCTGCCGTCTCATCAATCTCGATGAAGCCAGAGGGTAGCGCCCATTCGCCCTCGTGCGGTTCGTGGCCGCGTTGAATGAAGACAAGCTGGCCGTCATGCTCAATCAGCAGGCCTACGCCGGGCACAGGGTTTTCGTAATGGATATAGCCGCAGCCCGCGCGGGCGGGGTCGCAATAAAACCGATTACGACCATCCAGGTATGTCGGCTGCATAGGCAGGCCGCAGTTTTGGCAAAACATGAGTTAGCTTTCAGCGGTCAGCTTTCAGCGGTCAGCTCTTCGTGCAAGTCATCGTTTGCCAAGTTCAAAGCTGATAGCTAACTGCTGAAAGCTGATGGCTATTCGGTGATTATAATTTCGCCTGTCGTGAAACCCCGCGCACCTACAAATATCCGCAAACTCCGCGACGATTTGAATAAGCGATTGCTGTGGCTCGTGTTGTTTGTGCTGGTCATTGTTGGCAGCGGCCTGGTGGCCCTTATTTATAGTCCCTCGGCGGCGGTGTTTAGTTTGATGTGCTTATTGGTGGGGGCCGGGGTGATTGGGCTATTGTGGGGAATTTTTACGTTAATCGGGAAGTGGGTGGGAAGTGATTAGAGGATAGTGAATGGGGATTAGGGATTAGGGATTGGTGATTGAGCTAGACGCTACACCAATCACCAATCCCTAATCCCCATTCACTTCTGCAAAAGGTGAGCTATGCGCAAAAATAATTTGTTAAAAGGACTGGCGGCTGCGACGATGGTAATCTCTCTTACGGCATGTGGTTCCACATTGTCTTCGGTCTCGCAGCGGCTAGGCTTTGGCAGCAACAGCGCCCGCGTTACGCCTATCCCCATCGACTTGCCTCCCAGAACCCAAGCCTACTTGCGAGACTATGACGCAGCGGTAAACGCGCTCAAAGCGTTCTACCTCAAGGAAGATGCCGTGGGCAAAGACTGGCTGGCCGTTGCCGCCAAAAACCGCGAGAAGATAACCGCAGGCGTAGAAGACGCCGAGTTTGTGCAATTGTTGAGCGATACGATTACTGCCCTCAAAGATGAGGATGTGGCCCTGCTGCCGCCTGAGCAACCCATCGCCGCCACCGCGCCCACCACGGCTACTTACTCCGGCATCGGCGTTGTCGTTGGCTTGCCCGAAGAGGGCAAAGACCGCATTCTGGCGCTGTATGTTTACCCTGATTCACCTGCTGACCGCGCAGGTGTCAAAGCGCATGACTCCATCATCAAAATTGACGGCGACGCCGTGACCTTTGCCGAGGGCGGCCAAGTGGTCGCCAAGCTGCGCGGTGACTCTGGCAGCAAAGTGGTGCTGACCGTGCGCACCCCCGGCGAGGCCGAACGCGATGTGACCGTGACTCGCCGACCGGTGCGGCCCAACAGCCCCATCACCTACAACATCATCCCCGACACCAATATCGGCTACGTTGCCCCCGACCCCATGAACCTGCGCGATATGAAGGTGGACACGGCCAACGCCCTGCGCGCCTTGCTGAACGAGAGTGAGATTGCCGGGCTGGTGTTAGACCTGCGCGTGGTGCGCGGGCCAGACTTCCCCATTAACGACATGCTGGGCTTGTTTGTAAACGGCCAGGTAGCCAATGTGCAACGCCGTGCCGTGAAGAACAAATTAGAGATCACCGGCAAGAGCATTGCGGGCTCGCAGGATGTGCCGATGGTGATTCTGGTCAGCCATCAAACCATCGGGCAAGTAGAAGCATTTGCGGGCATTTTGCAAAGCCTGGGCCGCGCCCGTTTGGTGGGCGAACCCACAAAAGGCAAAGTCGCTGTGCTCAACACCGTCAGCCTGCCCAACATCGGCGCACGGCTGCAAATCCCATCTGGCGAGTATTTGAGCCTGAAGGACGCCAGCTGGTATCAGAAAGGCGTGCAGCCAGATAAGGCCACTGCAAAGAGTTGGGAAGAAGTGACGAGCGAGGACGACGCGCAATTGGATCAGGCGGTGGATTTGTTGTTGGGACGATAGTAGCCTCAATGACATTTGACACCACACGCCAAACCTTCTTTCCATTCACGCCTGTTCCGGGCATTACGATTCGCGCCGTAGATAGTGCAACTTTTTATTCAGTGACGAGGGAAATAGCTTCTCAAGTTTCTACACCTACACCTGAACTTGGGTTGATGCCCTACATGCCCACGCCCCAGCCATTGCGCGACTCCTTTCAGAGTCATACAGAACAGTTTGTTTTTTACAACGAAGCAAACGAGCCGATTGGCTGGTCATTTGGTCAACAAAAAGAATCGGACACCTTCATCATGCTGTGGACAGGTGTATTGCCAGCATACCAAAATCAAGGCATCTACTCGGCTTTCCTGCGTCGCTTTCTAAACTATTTGCGGACGATTGGATACGCGCGGGTCACGAGCAATCATTTTGTAAATAATCGGGCCGTTCTAATCGCAAAACTTAAGGCTGGGTTTATTGCGACGGGTATGTCTTTAGACGAGCGCTGGGGGGCTGTATTGTGGCTGACCCATTTTCTTGACGATAAAGTTGAAGACGCTTTTCGACATGCGTTTAGTCTAGAAAAATATCATCCGTGAGATTTTAGAGTTTTACGGCGTCTTCGCAGGGTCAACCACCAGCGCGCCCTCGGGCAGCACCGCGCCCTCGCCAAACTTAAATCTATTCGCCCACGGTTGGTATTTGCTGATGACCTTCTCGCTGATCAACGTTTCGCCGTTGCGCGTAACCGTGCGCACGAATGACATCGTCGCGCCATCCACCGCATAGTCCACTTGTTTGATCTGGCCCGCAGCGATCTCGCCCTCGGTGTCCTTCTCATAAATATCCGGCGGGGCCAGCACCCTGTCCAGTTCGCTCATATCGCTGAACTGCACCTCGCGCCCGTCTTTGGTGCCATACATACGAAAGGTCACCGTCACTTTGGCTGGGTTGTATTCGGTCTCAATCAACAGGTGCGCTTCGCTGTCATTCACAAATTTCAAATCGGCCCACGGCGAATACACCGTTGAGTCGAACCCTGGCCCTAGGCCCAGCACCTTGTCCTCGTAATAGCGCACGCGGTAGCCGTGGTTGTAGCGCTCCACCACCGGGAACCCCGCCCGCAACGCCGCCTGATACGCCGTCGTGCTCACTTGGCACACACCGCCGCCCACACCCTTAATCGTGCGGTTGCCCACGATGACCAGCCCTTCCTCAAATCCATCTTCTTTGCTGATGTTGCCGACGATGTCGTTAAACGAGAACGTGCCCTTCGGCGGAATAATGATGCCGTTAAACCGCGCTGCCGCCACCTTCACGTTGGCAATGCGCGCCTGGCTACTGCCCTTAAACGAGGTGGTCGCCTCGACAACTAATTCTTTAATGCCCAGTTCGGCCATCGTCGCGCTGTCGGACACGGCGGGCTGTGTGGTCGTCACCGCCAACATAGCTTGGCGGTTGTCGCTGCGCGCCGCCGCCTCAATGTTGTCCAGCGTCTTCTCGATGTCTAATCCACGCCCCACTTTA
>JAYTNY010000612.1:0-5542 GCA_043748055.1 Roseobacter sp. | reverse complement strand
GTAGACGGCAGCTATATGGAAAACACCCCGCTGGGCCGGGCCGAGTGGAGCAAATTTGTGGCGGCCTTCTTTAACACCGAGGCGAAGGCCGAGGCAGGCTTCAGCGACATCAGCAAGCAGTATGCCGAGATTGCTGCGAAGGCCAAAGCCGCAACTAGTAAACCAAATGTGCTGATGAACATGCCCTACAAAGACACCTGGAGCATGCCCGGCGGCAAGAGCTTTGCCGCACAGTTGCTGGCCGATGCGGGCGCAAGTTACTCGTGGAGCGATGACACCACCACCGGTGCGCTGCCCCTCAAGTTTGAAGAAGTATTAGATAAAAGCAGCAAGGCCGATGTGTGGCTATTAAACGCATTTGGCGCTTTCCCCAACGCCAAAGCTGTAACCGATTTAGACCCACGTTACGCTGAGTTTGCCGCGCTAAAAAACGGCAACGCCTGGAACAACGACCTGAAGGTGAACGAGAACGGCGGCAACGATTATTACGAGACCGGCGCGGCCCGGCCCGATCTGGTGCTGGCCGACCTGGTGAAAATTTTTCATCCGGAGTTGATGGCTGAGCATGCGTTTGTGTTTTACAAGCAGGTAGGGAAGTAAGGCGTATTGCGTCTTTCGTATTGCGTTGGGTTAACTGCCGACCAACGCAATACGAAAGACGGAAGACGCAGCACAACATTCATGTCTCAACAACCAACCAAGAAAAAAGGCCTCGTCATCCTCAACACCGGGCATGGCAAGGGCAAGACGACGGCGGCGTTGGGCTTGCTGTTGCGTGCGTGGGGGCGCGGCATGCGGGTGGGCGGCATTCAGTTTTTTAAGAACGAGAACGCCAGCTTTGGCGAGACCAAAGCCATACGCAAAATGAATATTGAGCTGACCGCGATGGGCGACGGCTTTACCTGGACGAGCAAGGACATGGACGAGACCCAGGCCAAAGCGGTGAACGGCTGGGAAGTTGCCAAACAGAAAATTACCAGCGGCGAGTACGACGTGTTTCTGCTGGATGAGTTCACCTATGTGCTGAGCTTTGGTTGGGTGGATGTGAATGTCGTGGTGGCTTGGCTGCGCGAGCATAAGCCACCCATGTTGCATGTGGTGATTACTGGCCGCGACGCGCCCCAAGCCCTAATTGACTTTGCGGATTTGGTGACGGAGATGACGCTGGTGAAGCACCCGTACGAGCAGGGCATCATGGCGCAGGCAGGTGTGGAGTTTTAGATCCCAATTTTTGCAGCAGCAACCCGCGCAATACAAACCAGGTTTTTTGCAAAAAACCTGGTTTGTATTGCGCAGAACGCAGATGACTAAGCTCACTTTCATTTTGGGTGGGGCGCGCAGCGGCAAGAGTGCCTATGCGCAGCAGCTTGCGCTGCGTGCGGCAGGTGATGCCGTGCTGTATGTAGCGACCCTGCGCGAGACCGCTGAGGTTGCGCAGGATGCTGAGATGCAGCAGCGCATCGCCAAACATCGCGCAATCCGGCCCGGCCATTGGCGCACATTGGTGGTGGGCGATGACCCATCCGCCGAGATACAAGCGGCCTTGCACGCACAACCCGCGCAAGTGCTGCTGCTGGATTGCCTCGCCATGCTAATCAGCGGTGCTTTGTTTATGGATGAGACAGTGCCGATAGCGCAGCTAGATGCCGAAGACCGCGCCGAACAGCTGGCCGATAGCCTTATCGCATTACAGCATGACAGCAATGCCGACTGGATTATGGTGAGCAACGAAGTGGGCCTAAGTGTGGTGCCCGACAACGCATTGGCCCGCGCCTACCGTGATGCGCTGGGCCGCGCCAACCAGCGCCTGGCTGCTCATGCCAACGAAGTTTATTTTCTGGTGGCGGGCTTGGCCCAACGGCTTAAATAATGCGGCGTTTGTTTTTTGTTTTGCTGCTGATTGGGCTTGCGGTGGCGTTCGTGCTGTCGGTGTCGCTTGGCTCGGTGCGCATCCCAATCGAAAGTGTGCTGCGCGTGCTATTTGGCGGCGAGGTTGAACGCGAGACCTGGCGCACCATTATTTGGCAATTCCGTTTGCCCAAAGCCATTACCGCCATGCTAGCGGGCGCGGCACTTGCCAGCGCGGGCCTGCAAATGCAAACGCTGTTTCGCAACCCGCTGGCCGACCCATTTGTGTTGGGCATCTCAAGTGGCGCGAGTTTGGGCGTGGCGCTGGTGGTGCTGGCGGGCACGGCGGTGGGGTCGTCGTTGCTGGGCGGGCTAAGTTTGTTTGCCAACATCGGTGTGGTGGCGGCGGCCAGCCTGGGCAGCGGGCTGGTCTTCGCACTCATCGTGCTTGTGTCGCGCCGCATCCACAACAACGTCACGTTGCTGGTCTTGGGCCTCATGATGGGCTACGTGGTCAGCGCGCTCGTCAGCATCTTGTTGTATTTCAGCGTGCCCGAGCAAGTGCAGGCCTACATTAATTGGACGTTTGGCAGCTTTGGCGGCACCACCTGGGGCAACTTACAGGTGCTGGTGCCGGTGGTGTTGATGGGGCTGGCGTTGGCGATGGCGTGCGTGAAACCCCTCAACGCGTTATTGCTGGGCGAACACTACGCCCGCAGCATGGGCGTGAACGTGACACAGGCGCGGGTGATGATCGCGGCCAGCGCATCGTTGTTGGCGGGCGCGGTGACGGCGTTTTGCGGACCGATTGGGTTCTTGGGCGTGGCCGTGCCGCACCTGGCGCGCAGCATGTTTGCCACCAGCAACCACAAAGTGCTGGGGCCTGCCTGCGTGCTGCTGGGCGCATCGCTGGCGCTGCTGTGCGACCTGGCAACGTACGCGGGCAAGTTTGCGCTGCCGTTGAATGCCGTCACATCGCTCATCGGTGCGCCGATTGTGGTGTGGATGATTTTGCAACGAAGCCAAACGAGGCAAAACTAGAGCGAAATTTGTAGGGGCGCAGCAATGCTGCGCCCCTACGACATCAGGCATGAGCGAACTTCTAAAGCTGGATCACTTAACCATCGGCTACAAGACGCGCAAAGGGTCATGCCCGATTGTGCACGCAATGAACGCCAGCTTGCATGCAGGCGAACTGGTGTGTTTGCTGGGGCCAAACGGCGCGGGCAAAAGCACGCTGCTGCGCACGCTGGCCGGGGTGCAAGCACCGCTGAGCGGCACGGTGAAACTAGGCGAGGCCGACTTGCACACGCTGCCCCAACGCGAGTTAGCCAAGCGCATGGCCGTGGTGCTCACTGAGCGCGTGACCACCGACGCGATGACCGCCCGCGAACTGGTAACGCTGGGCCGCCACCCGCACACGGATTGGAGCGGTAGTCTGCGCCCGCTCGACCACAAACACATTGAATGGGCCATGCAGGCCACGAACACAATCAGCTATGCCAGCCGCAACGTGAACGAGCTGAGCGACGGCGAGCGCCAGCGCGTGCTAATTGCGCGGGCGTTGGCCCAAGAGCCGCACGTGATGTTGCTGGACGAGCCGACGGCGTTTTTAGATTTGCCCCGCCGCGTAGAGGTGCTGCAACTACTGCGCACGTTGGCGCACGAGACGCAACGTGCGTTTTTACTCAGCACGCACGATTTGGATTTGGCGCTGCATATTGCCGACCGCGTGTGGTTGCTTTCGAGCAGTGGCACATTCGAGGCGGGCTTGCCAGAAGAGTTGGCGCTGAGCGGCGCGATTACGCAGACGTTTCAGAACGAGGGTGTGGCGTTTGATGTGCGCAGTGGCACGTTTAAGTTGTGCTTGCCGCAAGGCCAAACGGCCTGTGTATTAGGCGATGGCCCTGAAGCGTTTTGGGTGCGGCGCATGCTGGAGCGGGCTGGGTTCAACATCAACCCAAACAACAAGACAGCAAGTGAGGTGCAAGTTGAGGTGGTACGGCGTGGGCTGTGGCGCGTGCGCGTGGGCAAAGTTTTTTGTGAAATAACGACGCTGGAAGGCGTACTCGCTGCGGTACGAACTGATGCAGAGCTATCAGGTGGCGCAGATAGAACGTAGCTGAGCTAGAACGTGACTGCGCCACCTGACAGCTCTGAACGACGTACGCCTATGCCATCGCATAACGCCGCTCACCTTATGGCTTTTTGTTGGTTTTGGGTGCAGTTACATTGCCACCCGTTTCGGGCAGGATGATGGCAGGCGGCGGCGGGGGCGGTGCGGGTGGCACGGGGGCGAAGACTGGGTCAGCCACATCTTGCACTTTGGTCAGCGCCGGGCCTAATGCCACAGGCCGCCGCGCAGGCGTAAAGATCGAACCGCCATCGGCGGGGCGCGCACCCAGCAGCAACTGGTTGCCGTACACTGCGCCCAGGTCAAACTCGGTGTTGGCGCGGCTTAGGTCAATGCCCAACAAGCGGCAGCCTTTTGTGGCCGCCAGGTCTTGCTCGCCACCGGGACTCCAACCTGCGCTGCCACATAGGCCTTGCCGGGCCGTGTTCAGAAAATCGGCAGTGGGGGTCACTTCGGGGCGGATCGAGACTTGCTTCCATTGAAACTCGATTTTGTAGATAGTTGGCGCTTCGACCGAGGAGCCGCGAATGACGAATGCCCCTTGAATACGCATGCGCAACGAGGGAATCCAGCACTTGGCATCATTAAAGGCGGTGATGATGTAGATGAATTCACGGCCCTCGATGGTCAACTCACGTTTGGCGAAGGGGCCGCCGGGGTATGGCTCGCAACCGGTGCTGGCCCACACACCGCCAAAGTTGGGGCCAGTGTTTTGCGCAAGCGTCGCCGCCTGTGTTGGCCGCAGTTGGGCTGTGCTTATGCCAAAGGCGACACTCACGATCAACACAAAGGTGATGAGGGAGATGGCAAATCGGGTTGGGTTCATTGGGTTCTTTGGGTTCTTTGATTTCGTTGGTTTCAACGTGTGGCCTAATCTTAACCAGAATTTCTACGAAGGTCGCTCGCGCCGCTCTTTCTCGCGCTCGTCGGCCTTATGCCGCAACTGCCGCCCCTTGTCTGGCGTGGGGTCTGGCACCAGGCCGTAAATCTGGCGGCCTTCGTGGCCTTCTGGCAAATGCTCGGTGATGGGCAAGCCCTCTGCATTCACAAACAGCAGGCAGTGGCAATATTTGTAAACCTGCATGTCGTCGCAGGCACAAATCCAGGTGCGGTGCTTCACTTCCTCTTGCTTGTTAGGGTAGAACCGACACGGGCATAGCGGCTTGCCCAGCGTCTCTTGATGATGCGCCAGACCCAGCACCACGGCCTCGGTGATGGATGCGTCCGGGTGCGTTACCGTGCCCGTCTTGGCGCAATACTTCTCGACGAAGTTGTTGATCTTTTGGATGCTTTCGGGTTGCACTTGCTTGCTCATCAGCAAGATTGTAAGTCAGTGAGGCCCTCCTATCTCGAAGGTTCATTTTTTACTACGGACACACACACACACACACACACCTTACAAAAGGCCATGGTAGGGGCACAGCAGTGCTACGCCCCTACGAAAATTGATTGCGAGACAAAGTTTGCTCCTCGTATAAATAGCTTGTGAAACGCCAACCCGAATCACAGTGAAAGACAGATCAACGAGAATCCCTGGGGTCAGAGGTTGGTCTGACGGAG
>JAYTNY010000611.1:0-5736 GCA_043748055.1 Roseobacter sp. | reverse complement strand
ATCCGTCAGCTTTAAGATGCTGCGATACGCAACCACAAACAATGCATCGTTGTGCCACGTCAAACCAGTTGGCTTTTTGAGATCGTTAAAAATAACTGTAGGCTTTGTGTTTGGCCCCTCAAACGCAATAACCTGCCCGGTGCCCGCGTTCTCCTCACCATTCAGTTGGGCCACATACAAACGGCGCGGGCCGTGGGTCAGTGGGTCGGGCTGCGGCCCCCAGGCCAGAGCGCTGGGGCTGCTCAAGGCATCGGCATACAGCGTTGCGGTGTAGCCCTCGGCCAATTGCAGGGCTGCGGCGGATGGGACAGCAGTGGGCCTGGGCTTTGGTGCAGTGCAGGTGGCGAGTAGTGCAATGACGCAGCACCAAATTAGGGAGTGCAGGTAGGTAGATCGAATCATCGGGAGCGCATCATAGCGAGGTGGATGATTTGCTACTAAGCACAAGTTTGGCTTTTAGCGCGCCGCGAACGCACGGGCGTAAACGTTCGTGCTCAACAGCGAAACTCTTCGGGCTGTAATTTCTCAAAGAAAAAGCCCACAGGGCTTTGCTGCTAAGGCCGACCGTTTACGGTCATACGTCCACGGTACGCGACGTGTGAAGCTTTCGCTGAGCAGCTAAACGCCCAGCTTCAGCGATCCATCTTCACCACGACCTCATCCTTCTCCAAAACGGCATAACGCTTAACCGCAAAACTATCTGCAGCCAACGCTGAGCCGCGCACCACAGGTTGAATGGTAGCGACAATGCGACCCGCATCCGCACCAAATAGATAAAAGATTGTCTCTGCGTTGTCGGCGGCAGTGCTGCCGAGCAGGTTGCACACTTTTTTGCTTTGGCATACGTCATTTAGCGCAGCCTCCAATTTGGCAAGCGCATCAATTTGCTGATCGGTGCCGACCATAGACGCCGGGACAAAAATGTGCAACAACACAGCATCTTCGAGTGCGCCGGGCTGGCTTTTTACCGAGGGCACAGGAATTGCTTTGGTTGTAGTTTGCTTGCTAATCACACTCGATTCAAGGCACTTCTTTTCCAGAATACTAAGATTGGTGCTAACCACTTGCCACGCACGATAGCGCGCCCAGTGAGTAGTGCGCCAGTCAAAGGTCTCTGGGGGTGCCCACTGGTTCACAATGCCTGCGGCAATTCGGCAGCGATCTTTCTCTTCAATCTGCGGCAACGCCTCAATCAACGCAGGCACCGCATCGGCGCTAAAGCTCAGTTGCACGGCATAGTCAGCATCGTAGCCGCGCACTTCTGATGAGCCAACACCGTCACCACCCGATGTCTGACTCACCCGCCCAATGCGCGCCACATTCGTTCGCACGATCAAGTCATCGGGGTTGATGGCAATCAGCGCAGCAATCATCAAAAAGCCCGCGCATAGAGCACCAAACACAAAGTGGTTGGGCTTGCCGACTAACACCGTGCAACCAAACCACACAAACACCAATCCCAGCCACACCATAAACGCGGTGGTGTAGATGCGTAACTCAGTGAGGCCAAAGTTCTCGGTGTAGAGCCGCATGCGTTGCAGCGCACTCGCCATGATGACCGCCATGAGCAACACCAGCAGGCCCGCCAACCCGCGAAAGAGCCGCTCGTGCTGGGGCTGGTCTTTGCGCAACACGGCGTGCGCTGCCAACAACACCGGCAACAACAGCGCCGCCACTGTCACCAGTTCAAAAAAGCCGCGCCGCGCATAATCCGAGTAGGGGTTCAAAGCGTAGTTCAGGCCATACGGAATGAGGCTGAACAGATAGTTGAATTGCAGCGCCACAAACACACCAAACATGAGGTTGAGCAGCCCCAACACTACAGCCACCTCGGTAATGCCCAACGTGATGAGGCTGCGCCGATTGGCAAAAGCCTGCGACATGGGCGCAGCACCAGAGATAAACAGCAAGCGCAAAAAGCCTGCTGCCAGCCAACTCCACACTGCCCACGAGATGGCATGCTGAACCAATGAGCTGAGGTCCCAATCAAATAACTTGCGCACAAGGTCATTAAAGGCTGGGTCTGCCGAGGCGAACAACGCCCCGAAGATAAGCAGCAACGGCAAGGCCAGCAGCAGCCCAATCAACACCCCACTAAACCGGCGAAAGCTGCGGCTGCTGAGTTTGAGGTGCTTGTAGTCTGCATCTTGAGCAGTGAGCAACAGCATGCCCAGCCCGGTTTGCACGCCCGCAAACACAAATGCCGCCGCGTACTCCATCAGCGCCGCCACGCGCACGCGCCCCACCCTGGCCCGCACACCCAGCAACGCCAACGCAGTGAACACCGCCAACAGGCACAAGAAGCGCAGCGTGCTGGAATCCCTCAGCGCGTAGGCGGCAGCGAAGGCCAGCGCAGGCAGGGCCAGCCAGCGCCCGCCGCCGGTCAGGCGGATGGCGTACTGACGAGCCAGCCACACCACGATCCCCATGAGCAATAGGACAAACAAGAAAACATTGATGCCCCACGGCAAAACATTGAGCAAGGCATCCCCAGCGAGGCCAAGCAATAACCCTGCCACAATCAGCGGCAATGCTAGGGGTGAGGTGATGCGCGAGGGTGGTTTGGTTTCGAGGCTTGGAAAAGTGGGTGTGGGTGTGGGTGTGTCTATGTTCATGCACGCAGCATAGGCGGCGCTTGGGTCTCAATCCCTACTCAAACACCACGCCAGCGCCACGGAACGCTGCCAAGCTGCTTATTTGAGAGGAACTGAAAGCATTTGACAGCAGCAACGTTGCAATCAAAGCCATAACACTGTTCGCGCGGCGTTTACCCTGTCGCCTCTTTTAACAAAACTACTCCCAGGCCACACAAGCCCAACGCAAACAAAGTGCGAAACGCCAAAAAGACGGCTGTGATCTCCTCGCCTCTAAACACGAAGAACCCGACCGCGCCCATGATTCCTGTTGCCAGGGGCAGCCATTGCATGCGTCCCAATATCGGCTTGCGCAGGTTTGCCAGCCCAAACAAGATCTGCCCTACGACCATCACCAACAACCCAATCACCACAAATACAAATAGCCACTCTGCCGGTGTCGGCATAAACCCAATGTGGCCTATCGCCAGCAACACACCGCCCCCGCAATACATACTCAGTGCAATCTTTGCAAACCGTCCTGCACGCTTGGAATACACCCAATACTGCGCGGCAAACCCAGCCATCAGCGTTACCTGCCCAATAACGATGAGCAGAACGGTCTCGCCTGAAATGAGGTCGGGCATGTCCCTTCCTAAAAACAAACGGCTCATGTCATTGAGCTTGTTCAGAATGAAAAGCAAATTGCCGATAACAAACGCGGCTCCGCCCCATCGCTGCACGTTATTACCTGTGGTCATCTGAATCATCTCCTTGCATATAATCTTTCCAACATGAGTAGCACAAACGTTTCCAACGCTTCAAGTGATTCGAACGACCCCATCATCGTCGATAACCTCAGCAAGACCTACCAGGTGAGCGACCGCGAGGGCGGCTTTGGTGCGGCGGTGAAGAGCTTTGTGAAGCGCAAATACAAAGATGTGAAGGCCGTGCAAAACGTCAGCTTTCGCATTGGGCCGGGCGAGATTGTGGGGTTCCTGGGGCCAAACGGTGCGGGCAAAACCACCACGCTCAAAATGCTTTCGGGCCTGCTGCACCCCACCAGCGGCCAGGCCAGCGTAATGGGTTACACGCCGTGGGAACGCAAGCCGGATTACCTGCGCAGCATGACGCTGGTGATGGGCCAGCGCAATCGCCTCAGTTGGGACATCCCCGCCGCAGATTCATTCTTATTAAATCAAGCCGTGTATCGCATCAGCGATGCCGACTACAAAAAAACATACGACGAGCTGCACGAGTTGCTCGATCTCGCACCCATCATTCGCAAGCCGGTGCGCCAGCTTTCGCTGGGCGAGCGTATGAAGGTGGAGCTGGCCGCCGCACTGCTGCACAAACCCGGCGTGCTGTTTTTGGATGAGCCAACGATTGGCTTGGATGTGGGCGCACAGGTGCGCATTCGCCACTTCCTAAAAGAGTACAACAAGCGCAGCAACGCCACCATGATTCTGACCAGCCACTACATGGCCGATGTGACCGCGCTGTGCGAACGCATCATCATCATCCATCACGGCAAACTGAAATACGACGGCAGCCTGCAAGAGCTGGCCTACCGCATTGCGCCGTACAAGCTAATTGGCGTGACACTGAAAGAAGGCTGCGAGAGCTGCGACCTGACCCCATATGGTGAAGCCTCGCCCAGTGAAATAGAAGGCAAGAGCTTTATAAAAGTAAAGGCCGAGGAAACCCCAGCCATCACCGCTCGCTTATTGGCCGAGCAACCTGTTCAAGATTTAACCATCGAAGACCCGCCCATCGAAGATGTGATCGAGCGGGCGTTTCAAGAGTGATTTGTGAATAGGGATTGGTGATTTGTAAATCACCAATCCCTATTCACTATTCCCCATTCACTTCCTACTCCTCCGGCTCCTCATCATCTTCCTCACCCGCCTCGGGTTTGGTTTTCTGGGCCACTTTGCTGGCACCGCCGCTGGCAATGGTGTCGCGCACCTGCTTTTCGATCTTGCCTGCCACGTCTAGATGCTCGTGCAGGAAATTCTTGGCGTTCTCGCGGCCCTGGCCAATGCGCGTGCCCTCATACATGATGAACGTGCCGCGCTTGTCCACAATCTCCATGCCGATGGCAACGTCCAACATGTCGCCCATGCGGCTGATGCCTTCGTTGTACATAATGTCGAACTCGCACTCTCTAAACGGCGCAGCCACTTTGTTCTTTACCACGCGCACTTTGGTGCGGTTGCCTGTCACCTCGCCGCCACTCTTGATGGCTTGAATGCGCCGCACGTCCAAACGCACCGAGGCGTAAAAGCGCAGCGCCATGCCGCCAGTCGTGGTCTCTGGGTTGCCAAACATAATGCCAATCTTCTGGCGCAACTGATTCGTAAACATCACCGTGGTATTCGTCTGTTTGATGACGCCCGACAAGCGCCGCAGCGCCTTGCTCATCAACCGCGCCTGCATGCCCGGCTGCATGTCGGTAATCTCGCCCTCAATTTCGCCCTTCGGCACCAACGCGGCCACCGAGTCAATAATCACAATGCCAACCGCGTTGGAGCGAATGAGTTGCTCGGCGATGTCAAAGGCCTGCTCGCCTGTGTCCGGCTGAGAGATCAGCAAGTTGTCCACATCCACACCACACTTGGCGGCATAGGATGGGTCTAGGGCGTGCTCCATGTCAATATAAGCAGCAGTGTCGCCAGCCTTCTGCGCCTGCGCCACAATGTGTTGGCAAATGGTGGTCTTGCCCGAAGACTCCGGCCCATAAATCTCGGTGATGCGACCCTTGGGGATGCCGCCGATGCCCAGCGCAATGTCTAATGCCAGGCTACCAGTGGGGATGGCATCCACTTGCATGTGGGTGGCCTCGCCCAGCCGCATCACTGCCCCATCGCCATGCGCCTTCAAAATAGATGCCAGCGCGATGTCCAGCGCCTTCTTCTTGCCGTCTTCCTTTGCCATGTTTGGTTCTCCTTTGGCTGAGAGCGATTAGCTTTCAGCGATACATTTCTCTCTAGAACTTCTGTTCTACTAAGGATTATACCGAGAACATGCCTATGCGCAAGAGGCCGAATTAACCCGCCTATGGCTCCTGCAAAGCCCTGCCTGGCGACTGAAGTCGCGGCAACGGCGATCAGAATCGCAAAGCGAAGTCGGCCTTCGCCGACTGGGTTCTAGCCGACGTAGG
>JAYTNY010000610.1:0-4331 GCA_043748055.1 Roseobacter sp. | reverse complement strand
TAATGCTGTAACAACACAGCATTACAGCCCCACAGCATTAAATAAATTTCTCAATCTTCGCGCTGGCTTTTAATCCATCCATCCACTGCTTCAGCGCATTTTGTTGAAAGTGCGTCGTGTCGGCTTCGGTCAGTGGGCGCACCTCGCGCGCTGCCACTTTGATGAGGTGATAGCCGATGGGGCTTTTGACGACGGGGCTGACTTCATCGGGCTGCAATGCAAACGCCGCGTCTTCCACCTCTGTCCACAACACGCTGCCCGCGCCGCGCGTGAACCAATCCAAATCGCCGCCATCGGCCCGCGTGCTGTCGTCAATGCTCTTGCTCTCGGCCAGCGCCGTAAATTTTGTGCCGTTGTTAATCTGGTTCAAAAGTTGCTCGGCCTCGGCTTCGCTATCCACCACGATGTGATATGCATGCACATACTCCGCCGTTCTCGGCAACTCGACTAACACTTTGGCCGTCAACGCATTCGTCAACAAATCCAGCTTAATCTGCTCACGCGCATCCTGCTCGGTTTGTTGATTGGCGGTGAGCCAGGCCAGAAATTTTTCGTCGCCGCCCGCCTTCTCACGCGTCACGTTCAACTCTTGCTGAACCTGCTGATCAGTCACGTTCACGTTGCTGCGCAAGGCCTCCTGCTCAATCAGCTTTTGCTCCACCAGCGCGTCTAACACCGTGTCCTTAAACTGCGCGGCCAGTTGTTGGCCTTCGGGCGAATTGAACGCAGGCGCGTTGGGTTGGCTCAACACATAGCGCCGCAACTCGGCGTTAAATCGCTCCACCGTTACATCTTCGCCATTCACGCGTACTGCTGCCACAGGCGTGGGGGTGGCTGTCGGCACCGGCGTTGCGTTTATCTGCACCGTAATGCCCGAATCCTTCGTCAACACGATATTGATTTGTGGCGTGGCGCTGGGCGGGGGCTGCACAGCGTCGCAGGCGCTAAGCGCCACAGCCCCCAAAAGAATCGCACGGCGCAAACCTCGCAGGTGGGCGCACCACGCCCATGCCGTGCGAAGTCTCACAGCGCCCACCTGCGAGGTTTTAGTTAGTCCGTTGAATCGCGTTGAGAAGACATTCATGATGTAAGAAGGCGCGATTCTAAAGCACGCAATGCAGCATTAAATCGTCATTGGTGCGCGATACTCGCCAAACACCTGCCGCAGCACTTTGCCAATCTCACCCACCGTTGCGCCGCCTTCCACGCAGGCAATCAGCACGGGCATCAGGTTCTCGGTGGATTGGGCCGCCGCCCGCAACCGCGCTAACAACCCGCTAACCTGCGCGTTGTCGCGCCCCGCCCGCCACTGCACCAACCGCTCGCGCTGCTGCGCCTCAACAGCCCCATCCACCCGAAACTGCTTGCTTTCGTCCCTCGCCATTCGTCCCTCGTCACTATATTTGTTCACCCCCACAATCACCCGCTCCCCACTTTCTACTTCTTGCTGAAATTTGTAAGCCGCCTCGCCAATCTGTGCCTGCATCCAGCCCGCCTCTATCGCCTTCACCGCGCCGCCCATCCGGTCAATCTGCTCAATCAACTCGGTCGCGCGCCGCTCAATCTCATCGGTCAAGTATTCGATGGCGTACGCGCCGCCCAGCGGGTCCACCGTGTCGGTGATGCCGCTCTCGTGCGCAATAATCTGCTGTGTGCGCAGTGCCACGCGCACGGCCTCCTCGGTGGGCAATTGCAAGGCCTCGTCCATGCCGTTGGTGTGCAGGCTTTGTGCCCCGCCCAGCACCGCAGCCATCGCCTGAATCGTCACGCGGGCCACGTTGTTGGTCATCTGCTGCGCGGTTAAGGTGCTGCCGCCGGTCTGGGCGTGGAAGCGCAACATCCAACTGCGCGGGTCTTTGGCCCCAAACCGCTTACGCATAATCTTGGCCCACAGCCGCCGCGCCGCGCGGAACTTGGCGATCTCCTCCAGAAAGTTATTGTGCGCGTTAAAGAAAAACGCGAGCTGGCCTGCAAACTCATCCACGTTCAGCCCCGCATCCAGCGCGCCTTGCACATACGCAACGGCGTTGGCCAGCGTAAAAGCCACCTCTTGCACCGCCGTGCTGCCCGCCTCTCGAATGTGATACCCGCTGATCGAGATCGTGTTCCACTGCGGCACAAACTCCTTGCAATACGCAAACACATCCGTCACTAATCGCATGCTGTGTTTGGGCGGGAAGACATAGAGGCCGCGTGCGGCATACTCTTTCAGAATATCGTTCTGCACCGTGCCGCGCAGCGGAAGGGATTGGGGATTAGGGATTAGGGATTGGTGAGTGAAATCCCCAATCCCTAATCCCCAATCCCTAATCCCCATCTGCTCCTTCGCCACCGCCACATACAGCGCCAACAAAATGGCCGCAGGCGCATTAATCGTCATGCTGGTGCTAATCTTGTCCAGTGGGATTTGGTCGAACAACGCGCGCATGTCGCCCAGCGTGCAAATACTCACGCCGACCTTGCCCACCTCGCCCTCGGCCAAAGGGTCGTCGGCATCCAGCGCCAACTGCGTCGGCAAATCGAACGCAACCGAAATGCCCATCTGCCCTTGCGCCAGCAAATATTTATAGCGGGCGTTGCTCTCTTGCGCGCTGGCAAAGCCCGCATACTGCCGCATCGTCCACAATCGGCTACGATACATGCTGGGATGCACCCCGCGTGTAAACGGATATTCGCCGGGGAATTCAGCATCCCCGTGAACCACCTCAAACGGAATGCCCGAACTCGTCTCGAACGTTTTGCGCGTTTCGGGCGCACGCTTTAGTGCCGGTTCCAGCGTCTCGCGCTGCCACTGCTCGCGGGTCTTGGGGGAGTTAGTCATCAGTTATTAAAAGCAAATGGTGATTGGGGATTAGTGATTGACGAGTTACCAATTCCTAATCCCCAATCACCATTCACTAATCCCTATTCACCCCTGCATCCACCGCCACAATCGCCTCGGCCAACGCCTGCACGCCCAGCGCCAAATCCTCCGGCGCGGTGAACTCTTCGGGCGCGTGGCTGCGGCCATCCACGCTAGGCACAAAGATCATGCAGGCGGGCGCGATGAGCGAAAGGTAATTGGTGTCGTGGCCCGCGCCGCTGGGGGTGCTGATGGCGTTCGGGTCGAGTTTCTGGCACACGCCCAGCACGGCCTCGTGCAGCCACTTCGGCGGCACGGCGCTTTCAAGTCGTGTCTCGTTAAATAACGCCAACGAGACGCCCCGCGCCTCGCACGCCGCGTGCGCCCGTTGCATAAACTCGGCCCACATCGCATCCAGCTCGGTCATATCCAGGCTGCGCAGTTCGGGGTAAGTCGTCACCTGGTTCGCAATCACGTTGGCCTGGTTGGGCTGCACCTCAATCTTGCCGATGGTGCCCACCGCGCCGTTGCCATTGGGTGCGTGCCGCCGCGCAATCTCCTCTATCAACACAATGAGTTCGCCCAGCGCCGCCACCGCATCTTTGCGCAAGTTCATCGGCGTCGCGCCCGCGTGGTTGCTCTTGCCTTTCAGCTCGAAGATGGCCCGCCGAATGCCCACAATGCCGCTCACCGCTGCCAGCCGCGCGCCGCGCGCCTCCAACACCGGCCCCTGCTCAATGTGCAGTTCCAACGAGGCCGCAATCTGGTCACGTTTTATCAGCGGCCCGCGCATCGCATCCGGCTGGCCGCCCATCTCGCCAATCGCCTGCCGCAACGAGATGCCGTTTACCTCGCGCTCCAGCCACTCGCGCTTAAAGTCTTTGGTCGCCAGCACCATGCTCCCCAGGCACGCCACCGCATAATCCGTCGCCTCTTCGGACAAGTAATCTGCCACCACCAATGGGTGCCGCATCTGCACACCCGCCTCGCGTATGGCGCGGGCGGCCTCCAGCGCACCCAGCACGCCCAACATGCCATCAAACCGGCCCGCGCCCATCACTGTGTCGGTGTGCGAACCCGTAAAAATGGGCAAGCGCGTCAGGTCGTTCATGCGCGTGCCAAACAAATTGCCCACGTCGTCCAAATGCGTCTTTAGCCCCTCGGCCTGCATCTTGGCGCGCAGCCACTGCCGCCCCCGCTGGTAGGCCTGCGAAGGAAAGCGGCGCGTCCACCCCGGCGTATCCGGCTCAGTAATCTGCGCCAATGCCATCAAGTCATCCATCAAGCGTCCCGGGTTGATTTTGATTTGTGTTGTGCTGCTTATCATGTCGCCCACTTTAATCGAACAGCTAGTCCTGCGGACTTTCTTGCTCAAGTTTCACTCAGAATGCTGATGTCGGGACACTTTCTGAAATGAACTTTGTTCCAGTCGGCGTAGGCCGACTTTGCCGTGTGTTGCAGCGGCTTCAGCCGCCCGCAACGCCGCCCG
>JAYTNY010000609.1:0-2957 GCA_043748055.1 Roseobacter sp. | reverse complement strand
CGGGCGGCGTTGCGGGCGGCTGAAGCCGCTGCAACACACGGCAAAGTCGGCCTACGCCGACTGGAACAAAGTTCATTTCAGAAAGTGTCCCGACATCAGGCCTCAGAGGCGTTCCGACGAGAGCCTCGTCCGCGCAGACGGACGATCAGCCGAAGGCTTCTCAGGCGCGATTTCTAATCGCCCTCACTTTTAGGCGCGGGATGCTCTCGCTAAGGCTGCGAGACCTTTACGCGTCCGGCCCGCAGCAGCACGGTGAGATACAACGCCAACCCAAACGATAAATAGTTCAAATTGCGCACATCCAGCGAGAGATTAAGGCCGGTTGCATCCGAGAGCAGCCCCAGCACTTGCGTCAGCCCCGGAATGACGATGCGGTCGTAGCCCGCGACGATGAACGCGCCAAAAATTGTTCCCGGCACGCTGCCCGCGCCGCCCACAATCACCATCGCCAACGCCTGCGACGACAATGGGAAATCCGTTAGATCGGGCGAGACAAAGGTGGCGGTGTTGGCGAACAACGCCCCAGCCATGCCCGCAAAGGCCGTGCTGATGGCGAAGGCCCGGATGCGCGTCTCGGCGGGGTTTACGCCGTTGCTGGCGGCGGCCACTTCGTCAATGCCCATCGCCGTCATGGCGCGGCCCATGCGCGAGCGAATGACGCGTTGTGACCCAATCGCCAACAGCACCAGGACGGCCAACACAAAATAGTATTGCTCTAGCGAGGTGCTGAGGCTGTAGCCAAACAAACGCGGCGGCGGCAGCGCGCTGATGCCACCCAAGCCGCCGGTCAGATCGCCCAAATTATTAATAATCAGCACGCTCATCTGCCCAAACGCTAGGGTGACGATGGCGAGGTAATCGGCCTTGACGCGCAGGGTGAGCAGGCCATTGAGCATGCCAAAAATTCCGGCCACCGCCGCGCTAACGGCAAGCACGATCAAATAGTTGATGGGTTGATTGGGCGGCAAGTTCAACGCGGTGGCAAACGCGCCGTACGAATCGGTGAGAAAGGCGGCAGTGTATGCGCCGATGCCAAAGCTGACGGCGAAGCCTAAATCCAACACACCCGCAAAGCCCAGCAAAATGTTTAGGCCGAGGGCCATGACGACGAGGGTCATGATCGAGGTCAGCACGGTCTCTTGGCGCAGGTTAAACAGGGCGCGGGTGATGGGCGGATAGACCAGCGCCACGACCAGCAAGACCAGAATGGCGATGCGGGCGCGTTTGCTGATGTGGCCGGGCAGGATCGAAGCTAAGTTCAAGCGCATCGAAACAGCGCTGTCGTCGCTGCCCGCTCCTGCGGCTGAATCCTCGCCGCCAAAGCCACGCGGGCGCGCGACCAGCAGCACGATGAGCAGCACTTGCACCAGCACCGGCGTCCATTGCGCCTTCAGAAAAAAATCACTGTAGGCCGAGGCCACGCCGATGCACAGCCCGGCCAGTAATGCGCCGATGGGGTTGCCCACGCCGCCCAAAATTGCGGCTGTGAGCGCGATCAACCCGCTTTGTGCGCCGTGGTTGCCAAACGGGTGGGTGTAGTACGCGGTGAATACAAACGCGGCCACCCCAGCCATCGCCCCGCCCAGCATGAACACTTGCAGAAAAGTTCTATCTGAATTCACGCCGATCATTTGGGCCAAGCGCGCATCTTGGGCCACGGCGCGCACGGCTTTGCCCAACTTGGTGCGCTGAATAATCAGGGTCATGCTGATGGCGCAGGCGAGCGCGATCAACAACACCAACAGGTCTTTTAAGGTGAACGTGGCATCTAACTTGATGCCCAGGGTTTGGATGAAGTTGATATCGGGGATGAGTTCGGCGATGCTTTGGCGCGGCAATTCGGGCACACCAGGCACACTGCGGTGCTCGCCGGGCAGCCAACTGGGTAGCCAGGTGCGCCACAGCAGCGCGAACTGGTAGAGCATGAACGAGATACCGAGCGTAGCCAGCAGCGCGCCAAGCGGCGTGATTTGGCTGCGGTCACGAAAGGGCTTGAAGGCGATGCGCTCGACGAGGCCGCTGAGCAGCGCGCCGACAATAATTGACGCAACCAACGCGATGAGGATGCCGCTGATGACGGTCGTGGCGGGCAACAAGGCGTTTAGCCCCAGCCCGGTAATAACGGTTGCGACCAACACCGTGAGCAGAGCAAAGATATCACCATGCGCCAAGTTGATGGTGCGCACGGTGCTGTAGATGAGCGTGACGGCGATGGCGTTCAGGCCAATCACCGCGCCGTTGGTGAGGCCGATGACGAGGAGTTGGAAGAGGGCGTCAAGCAAGATTACGCGCCCACTAGCTCGTGTTCGGCTTCCGAGATGAGTTGCAATATCTGCTCTCGTTTAACCGTTGGGTACTGCTCGATAAATTCTTCTAACCCACCACCCAGGGAAATAAAGCTAAAAAACAAAGAGACTGGAACGCGCGTGCCTTTGAATACCGGAGCGCCATGCATGATTTCAGGGTCTATTGAGATGACATTGGATTTCATTTTGCCTCCGTTTACAAAACTTCTACAACACTGATTTCTCCTAACTGCACTGTCGCGACTGTATCCAGCAATGCTTGATGTGCAGATGTGTTACTGCGTAGTAACAACCAATTGCTATCTGTCAACACAATAATACCAATGTGATGCTGAGGCAGGTTTTGCTGATAAGGCCATTGTTGATCGGCAGTGATGCTGATTTCAAAGCCCTCATTTTTGGCTGAAGCCAGCAATTGACCATTTTTAATGCCATCCCAGCCTAACCACTGCACCGTGACAACTTCATGATCGGTAAGCCAACTGCGAATGCCATGTGGCACGCCTGGAATTAAGCCTCCTTCTTGATTCAATACCTTACAAATAAGCCAAAGGCTAGTGCCTCTTCAAGGCTAAGAATAGGGGTTGCAGATAAAGGAAGTCGCAAGGAAGCTCCTGAGCAGGAAAGGAGTTTCCATGAACAAGAAATTCG
>JAYTNY010000608.1:0-6524 GCA_043748055.1 Roseobacter sp. | reverse complement strand
AATGCGCGTCCAGCCTTCCTTACAACTTCGCTCGACCATCTCCAGCAACTGCACTTCTTTCTGGCTTAGCGTCAATCCAAGTCGTTTGCCCATCCCCCTATTCTCATGCCATCTCTTTTTGTTTTGTCTATTAGCTCCGATAAGGTCTGTGTCCTTCGTGGTGAAAAGTTACTTTTGCACCACTGGCAATAACACCTTAAACCGCTTTGGCCCAAAGAACAGCCGCGCCACTTGCGGGTCGTGGTCGCTGGCACGCGTGCTGGGCGTGAACTCGGCGTTCACATGCACGATGTCATAGATCGGCTCGGCCACCTGCATCACGTTCTGGCTCACCAGCATGTGGTCTAGTGCTTGGGCATTGCCCTCAAATACGTAGGTGTAGCGCTCGCTCTCCGGCAGCGTGTCCATCAACACCGTCAAGTTATTGCCTTTTAGTGCCGCCATCGTCGGCGAGAACTGAAAATCGTTGATGTCGCCCAGCACCACAAAGTTGGCTTTAGCATCCAGCGCCAGCGCCTGGCTGATGAACGCCTGCACCAGCAACGCCTGCCCGGTGCGCGTAATCTCGGAGCTGCGCGTGGGCGGCTGCCAGCGCCCAAATAGCGGGTCATCGCCGCCCTTGCTTCTAAAGTGATTGGCGATGACAAACAGCTTTTGCCCAGCGAACAAAAATTCGCCCACTAGCGGCTTGCGGCTGCCTGCATAAAACGGGCTGCCGGGGCTGATGCGGCCTGGGCTAACGCTCAACTGCAACTGCCCGCCCGCCGAGATGACCTGCGTGTCACTCATCGCCGTGCCGCCGGGCCTGTCCACAAACGCCACGCCGCGATCCACCCGAAACAAAAAGCCCACCCGAATATTGCCGCCCGGCTCACCGCCATCCTGGTCATCCACCGGGTCTATTTGCCGATACTGATATGCAGGCCCGCCCGCCGTCGCAATCGCCGCAATCAACTTGGCATACGTCTGCGAGGCATCTACTTGTGTGTCGTTCACCGCGCCGTTATTGTCTTGCACTTCCTCCAGCGCAATCACATCCGGCGACCGCAAGTTGTTCACCACAATTGCGGCCAGCCCGGCAAATTTGTCATCCGGGTCGGCTGCCGAAAGATTCTCGACGTTAAAGGTCGCAATGCTTACCTCGTGCGTAATCGGTGCCGTCGTCACTTCGCGCGTAAGCCCGCCTGCCGTAGCCGTAAATGGTGCGGCCACCAGCAGCTTGAAGTTGCCAAAGCTGTAATCCATCACGCCTGTAATGGGCGCACTTACGCTATCGCCCACGCGCATGTCTGGCAAGTTATTGCCTAGCAGGTCGCCGTTCAAAATCACCCGCTCCGGGTTGAAGTCGTTTGGTCTAATCACAATGCCACCACGCGGCGTGCGCACCGTCGCGCTCACGCCTGCATCGGCTAACACTGGCGTCTCGTCATCAAAGCTGGAATTCGCCGTGGTTGGCCCGGTCGCCACCGCATTGTTTACTTGCACCAACATGCCTTCCAGACTCTCGTAAAAATCAATGCCGTCCTCGGCCACATCAAAAAGCGTCCCGGTCATTTCGCTCGTGCCGCTCAGCGCGTCGTTGTCAATAATGGTCGTGGGGGGCATGCGCCCGCCCAACCCAATCACTGTGGCAGCAGGCAGCGCATTGCCACTGCTGATAACTTGCACCACCGGCCCGCCAATCTCGCTGATCGTCAAGTTATCACCGCTGTTGCCGCCCGGCCTAAACTCCGTCGCCGTGCCAGAAACAATGACCGAATCGCCCACGCTCACCGTCGGCGTGACCGACGTGAACACAAAGATGCCCTCGGACGTGGCCGCATTCGCATCCGGGTTGGGGTCTTGCAAAAAGAAGCCGTTAAACCGCTTCGCCACCACAACCCCCGGCACACCAAACACGCCTTGTCCACGCATGGGCGAGAGATGCGCCGCGCCCTGAATCTCGTGAATGCGCACCGGGGTCGTTGTGGCTGTGGTGCTGCTGGCGTTGTTGATTGGGTTGAGATCGGCAGTGGAACTGGCGGTGCGCGCTTCGTTCGTTACGGGGCCGCGCCACGCCGCGCTCACACTCACGGTCAGCGTAAAGGTGAGGGCGCTGCCGGGCGCCATCGAACCCACGCTCCACGTTAGGGTCGAACCTGCCGCAACGCTGCCCAAGCCCGATGTGTCGCTCACATAGCTCGTGTTCGCAGGCAGCGCATCCGAGATCGTGACGTTCTCCGCCAGCACCGTCGAGGCATTGCTTAGCGTAATTGTGTAAACCACCAAGCTGCCCGGCGTGTAGTTCACCGGCCCTATCTTGTTGATGGACAGATCGGTGGGGGTTGTGACCAACGTTGCGGCCAGTGCGATGTTGTTGGTCAGTCTGCTCTCTGTGTCCGCCGTCGTCGCCGTCAACGTGTTGGTATACGCGCCTGCGCCTGCCGGGCTAACCACCAACGAAAATGTGATTGCAGCCCCCGCGTTCAGCGAGCCCACATCCCAGCGAATGGCTTGCCCCGCAATCGTCGGCGTAAAGCCGCTGGTGTCGCTTACATAGCCCATGCCTGCGGGCAGCGTGTCCGTCAAAATCACATTCGTCGCCGAGAACACCGTGCCGGTGTTGCGCACACTCAGCGCGTAGGTAATGGGCGTGTTGACAAGCGCTACGCCCGGCCCAGTTTTCATCACCAGCAGGTCTGCGGTGAACGGCACAAAGCAGGGCGTGGGGGTTTGCTGCGTTTGCCAGTTGGTGTTGGTGTCCGTGTCGGGCAACACAAATCGCTCGGATGACGTGCCTGCTGTGCTGCTGCTAATGCCAATCGAAGGCGACAGCACCGTGGCATCACTGCCATACGAGATCGCATCCACCAAGCTGCCCACGCTGTCGGTGATGAGCAAACGGTCGCCGGTGTTGCTTAATCCGACGCTGCCAATATTTGCCCCCAGGTCGACGACGGGGCAAGCTAAGCCAGGGAAATTCTCTGTAAAGCTAATGAGTTTAGAAGCAATAATAACGACGCTGCGCGCTGCAATCGTCGTCGTAAAAGCGCGCACGCTGGTCGAGTTATCGCCCAGCTTCCAGTTGTTCAACGTAATGGGGCTGGTGCCGACGTTGTATAGCTCGAACCACTCGTAGGCGCTGTCGGTGCCGCCTTGCGGCGCATCAAATTGCACCTCGCTGATGAGAATGGTGCTAGATGCCTCCGGGCTATCGGTCTCGGCTTGGCCCAGTTGGGGTGTTGACGAGAACGACGCGAGGACAATAACGAACACTAGGATACGGGCAATCAATTTTCTCAACATAGTTCTCCCTTCAAACCAGGTTTGTCTGCACGCAGGCTTGCAAGTATGTCACGAACACACTTGTCCACTTTACAGATCTACATCTTCACTAAACGGGAACGCAAACCCTTATTTCCTATGCGATGACCTGTAACCATTCGAGCATTGGGCGCATTAGAATCTCCAAAGTGAACGCCCATCTCACCAAACCCGAAATCATGTCGCCCGCTGGCTACTGGCCGCAGCTTAACGCCGCCATCGAGGCCGGGGCCGATGCCGTCTACTTCGGCCTCAAGCACTTTACCGCGCGGGCCAAAGTGGGCTTTACGCTGAGGGAACTGCCGGATGTGATGCGGACGTTGCACCAGCGTGGCGTGCGCGGCTACCTCACCTTCAACACTTTGGTGTTCGACCACGAGTTGGGCCAGGCCGCCCAAGCCCTTGCCCAAATCGCGCAAGCGGGGGCAGATGCCGTCATCGTCCAAGACATCGGCATAGCCAAGCTGGCCAAACAAATTGCGCCCAGCCTAGAGGTGCATGGCAGCACCCAGATGAGCATCACCAGCGCCGAGGGCGTGGAGTTGGCCCGCCAGTTTGGCGCAAGCCGTGTGGTGCTGGCCCGCGAACTTTCGCTGGAAGACATTCGTGCCATTCGTGCCCAAACCGATTGTGAGTTAGAGATGTTTGTGCATGGCGCGTTGTGTGTGTCGTACTCCGGCCAATGTTTTTCTTCCGAGGCCTGGGGTGGGCGCAGCGCCAACCGCGGCCAGTGCGCCCAGGCCTGCCGCCTGCCCTACGAGTTGTTGGTGGATGGCACAGTAAAGCCATTGGGCGATGCGCGCTATCTGCTCTCGCCCGAAGATTTATACGCCCTCAACGAAATTCCAGAAATCGTCAAACTCGGCATCTCCTCGCTCAAGATCGAAGGCCGCTACAAAGATGAAAACTATGTAGCCCTGACCACCAGCGCGTATAGAAAAGCGGTGGATGAAGCCTGGGCTGGCTTGCCGCTCAGCATCACACCCAAAGAAGAACTGCAATTGGCGCAGGTCTATTCGCGCGGCTTTGGCCCGCATTTTGTCAGCGGCACCAATCATCAAACCACCGTGCCGGGCCGCTCGCCACGCCACCGGGGCGTGCTGATGGGACGCGTGGTGCGTCTACAAGACGACGGCATCGTTGTGGTGCCGGAAGCCGCGCATTCAACACATCTAATCGCGCCCCTAAAACCCGGCGATGGCCTGGTGTTCGATGCCGCCAACTGGCGCAGCCCCGAAGAACCCGAAGAGGGTGGCCGCGTCTACCAAGTTGATTTATTGCGCAACGGTCAGGTGTTGCTGCGCTTCGCCAACAACGCTATCAATTTTGCCCGCGTGCGGGTTGGAGATTGGGTTTGGCGCAGCCACGACCCAGACCTGGACAAAGCCGCCAAGCCATTTATGACCGCCACAACACCCATCCACAAACAGCCCGTGCAAGTGCGCGTAACCGCACACGCAGGCAAGCGATTAGCAATTGAGTGGGCAATTGAGAAAGCAAACGTGCGCGTGCATGTGCAATCGGACGAGGTGCTGGCCGCATCCCAAAAACGCCCCGCCACCGTTGAACTTTTGCGCGAGCAATTGGGCCGCCTGGGCAACACGCCCTACGAATTAGCCGAGTTGCAAGCCGATATTCAGGGCGATCCCTTCGTGCCCAGCTCGCTGTTGAACGAATTGCGGCGGCAGGCGGTGGAGCAGGTAGTGGCGCAGCAAAGCGCACCTCCGCAAGCGAAAGTGAATGATGCTGTGAGTCTGTTGAACGCGGCGAAAGAAAAGGCGCAGCAAACCCGCACGGACAAACCAGGTTTCTTTAAGAAACCTGGTTTGTCCGTGCGCTCTGCCCAGCTACACCTTCTGGTGCGCACCCCCGATCAACTCGATGCCGCCATCGCCATCGCGCCTGCCAGCATCACCCTCGATTATCTGGAGCTATACGGCTTGCGCCCCGCCGTGGAGCGCGTGCAGGCGGCTGGCATCACTACCCGCGTTGCCAGCCCGCGCGTCCTCAAACCCAACGAGCAGCGCATCGTCAACTTTTTGCTCAAGCTGGATTGCGAGATCGTGGTGCGTTCGGCGGGGCTGCTGCAGGCGTTGACCGTTTCGGGCGAACACCGAAACCTGATCGGCGACTTCAGCTTGAACGCCGCCAACGTATTAACCGCGCAAACGTTTTTGGATTTGGGCCTCACCCGCATCACCCCCACCCACGACCTGAACGCCGCACAAATTGCCGACTTGGCCCGCAACATCGGCGCAGACAAGCTCGAAGTCATCGCCTACCAACATTTGCCGGTTTTTCATACCGAGCATTGCGTGTTCTGCCGCTTTCTTTCCACCGGCACCAGCTACAAAGATTGCGGCCACCCCTGCGAAACGCACAAAGTGGCATTGCGAGATTTAGGCGGACGCGCCCACCCGGTGATGGCCGATGTGGGCTGCCGCAACACCGTGTTTGGCGCCGAGGCCCAGGAGGCCAGCCAGCATTTGGAGGCATGGCGCAATGCAGGCATCCAGCATTACCGTTTGGAGTTTGTGCACGAGACCGCCGACCAAGTGACCCGCGTCTCGCGCGCTTTCCAAGAAGCGCTGCACGGCAAGCTGGCCTATGCCGATTTGACACGTCAGTTGCAACGTCTCTCGCCGCAAGGCAGCACCGAAGGCAGCTTGTTTATTCCAGAGAGTTATTTGAAAGTGCCAATGATGCAGTAACTTCGTACGCAAAACCCCCGCCCCCTAAAGGGGAGTCGCTGATTTTCTCAACGACTCCCCTTTAGGGGGCGGGGGTTCCGAAACGTAGCTCTACAAAAGCACACGCTTAATTTCGTGCCGCCGCCTGCTTAAAGTACGCCAGCGTCGGCTGCAAGCCTTCCTCCAGCGTCACACGCGGCTCCCAGCCCAAAATGGTTTTGGCACGCGTAATGTCCGGCTTGCGGCGCTGAGGGTCATCGGCAATGCGCTCTTTCTTGGGTTGAATATAGGCAATCTCGCTTTGGCAATCTGGCCCGGCGGCGGCCAGCACGGCTTCGGCGAACTCGGTAATCGTCATCTCGCGCGGGTTGCCCACGTTTACCGGCATGGGTTCGTCGCTCATCAGCAGGCGCACCATGCCATCCACCAAATCGCTCACATACGTAAACGAGCGCGTAGCTTTGCCATCGCCGTAAACCGTAACGGCTTCGTTGTTCACCACTTGCTTTACAAAGTTCGGCACTACGCGGC
>JAYTNY010000607.1:0-3141 GCA_043748055.1 Roseobacter sp. | reverse complement strand
TGTGGTTTCTGCAAACGCGCAACGGCAAGCGCACCGCCAAAGCCGCCATCAAAATTGCGGTGGACATGGCGAACGAAAAATTGATTACGCGCGAAGAAGCGTTGAAGCGCGTGACCCCCGGCGATGTGGACAGCCTGCTGCACCCGCAGTTTGACGACGAGGCGCGCAAGGCCGCCAAGAAAGATGGCCGCATGTTTGCCAACGGCGTAAATGCATCGCCCGGTGCCGCAGTGGGCATGTTGGCGTTTGATGCGGACCTGGCTGCCGAGTGGGGCAAGGCTGGCAAAGCCGTCATCATGATTCGCCCGGAGACCAAGCCGGATGATGTGCATGGCATGGTGGCCAGCAAGGGCATTCTGACCGCACGCGGCGGCGCAACCAGCCACGCAGCGGTGGTGGCGCGCCAGTTCGGCATCCCGTGCGTGTGCGGCGCGGACGAAATTATTATTGACATGAACACGCGCACCGCTGTCTCGCGCGGGGTGAATCTCAAAGAAGGTGATTGGGTTTCGATTGACGGCGCGAAGGGTGAGGCCATGACCGGGCAGATCCCGATGGTGAACCCGAAGTACGAAGACCAGGATGATTTGATTACGCTGCTGGGTTGGGCCGATGAGATTAGCGCCCGCAAGACCCGCACCGACGAGCAAGGCAAGCCCCGCGCGGGCCTGCAAGTGTGGGCGAATGCAGACTATCCCAAAGATGCGATTCGCGCCGTAGAGTTTGGCGCGAAGGGCATTGGCCTGTGCCGCACCGAGCACATGTTCTTCGAGGAAGTGCGCTTGCCCGTGGTGCAGCGCATGATTTTGGCGAAGGACGATACCGTGCGCCAAGCCGCATTGGACGAGCTATTGCCGTTCCAACGCAGCGACTTCGAGGGCTTGTTCCGCGCCATGCGCGACCCCAAGACCAAGAAGGCTTATCCGGTCATCATTCGGTTGATTGACCCACCGTTGCACGAGTTCTTGCCTGGGCAGGATGACTTGATTAAAGAAGTGACCGCGCTGGAGACCAAGCAAAACTTGGTGGGCGTGAGCGACCACGAGGCCAGCGAACTGGCAAGCAAGCGCGAATTGCTGGCCGCCGTCACCGGCATGCACGAGCAGAACCCGATGATGGGTCTGCGCGGCATTCGGCTGGGCATCATGTTGCCCGGTTTGATTAGCATGCAGGTGCGGGCCATTTTTGAGGCGGCCTGCAATTTGAAGAAAGCAGGACTAGATAGCAAGCCAGAGGTAATGATTCCGTTGGTGAGCAACGTGAATGAACTGAAGCACATTCAGCCCGAATTAGTCGCCGTTGCCAAGCAGGTGATGAAAGAGAAGGGCGTGAAAGTTGATTACAAGTTCGGCACGATGATTGAAGTGCCGCGCGCAGCGTTGACTGCAAGTGAGATCGCCAGCGTGGCCGAGTTCTTCTCTTTCGGCACGAACGACCTGACGCAGCTTTTGATGGGTTTTTCACGCGATGACGCCGAACGCGGCTTTTTGCTGAGCTATGTTGAGCAAAAAGTGCTTGAGCGCAACCCGTTCCAAACGCTCGACCAAGTTGGCGTAGGCCGCGCCATGACATTGGCGATTGCCGATGGCCGCGCTACCCGCCCAGACCTTGAAGTGGGCATTTGTGGTGAGCATGGCGGTGATCCGGATTCGATTGACTTCTGCTATCGCGCTGGCAACAACTACGTGAGTTGCTCGCCCTACCGCGTGCCCATTGCGCGGTTGGCGGCAGCGCATGCGGCGTTGAAAGAACGTACGTAGTAAAAAAAACTTCAGCATCGGCAAACTGCAAAGCACAAACCAGGTTTCGCGCCTCAGAAGGCGTTGAGAAACCTGGTTTGTGCTTTGCGGGTACTTCGTGCTTAAATTTTGGTATGCCGTATCGCACTACTCAGTTTGTTGCAGGCGAGTGTTATCACCTCTATAACCGAGGCAACAACCGCGAGCCGGTTTTCTTTGAGCGCGAGAACTACGCTTTCTTTTTGCAGCAACTGCGCAAATATATTGTTGAGCCTGCGGCAGATGTGGTGGCGTATTGCCTCATGCCCAATCATTACCATCTCATCTTGCAGTTGCGTGAGGATGGTCTGTCGCATCACCTTCAGGCGTTCGCGTTGTCTTACACAAAAACCACCAACAAGGAGCGCGGGCGAGTGGGCAGTTTGTTTCAGGGGCCGTTTAAGGCAATTCACGTTGATACCGATCAATATCTGACGCATCTATCGCGCTACATTCACCTCAATCCTGTTTTCGCCAGGCTGGTGGAGAGGGCTCAGGATTGGGAATTCTCCAGCTATCGAGAATTTATTGGCGTGCGCAGTGGCAGCTTGCCCAAGCCGGATGTTGTGTTGTCTCAGTTTGCAAATAAAGAGGCGTATCGCGCATTTGTAGAGAAGTATGCTGAAGGCGACAGGCGGATGATCGAAGGCTTGCTGCTGGAGTAGGCAACAGCAAACCGCACGACACAAACCAGGTTTCTTTAAGAAACCTGGTTTGTGTCGTGCCGAACGCTCGTGCTTAAGTTTTGTTCATGCGATACTCCCCTCCATGCAATCCCTATTCCAACGCCTGTTCGCTGTAGCCCACACCGAACCTAAAGATGGCCTGACCCAGCCGCAGCGCGAAGCCACGCTCGATCTGTTGCTGCTGGCGATGTATGCCGACAACCGCATTGCGCTGAAGGAAGATGAGGCGATTGATGCCGAGGTTGCGACATTAAACTGGGAGTCTGGCACCGCACAGGAGAATTACATGAATGCAGCTACGGCTCGCGTGCGTCAGGCGTTGGATGACGCCGCAACTAAGACAGCTTTATTGACCGATATCAACCAGCGCCTTGCCACAGTCAAAGCGCGCCAATCGGCATTGGCACTGTGTGACCAACTTTTGAATAGCGACGCGGCCACGACCGAAGCCGAGACGGCGTTTGAGGCTGAAGTTAAACGCGTCTTCGGCTTGTAATCTTTTTCGGACACCCGTCCGTTTCTAAAATCCTGCGCTACAATTTGCGCACATGAACCAACTGATCGAGACGCTGAACTTGGCCCCTGACAAAGCGTGTGCTTTGTGGCTCGTCCACGTTTAGCGCCATCTGGCACTGAGTTTCATCACTGCTTTCAACATTATTTCGTTTCTCAAAGAG
>JAYTNY010000606.1:0-22081 GCA_043748055.1 Roseobacter sp. | reverse complement strand
TTGCCCTACAACGATTTTGAGATGTTGGAGAAGACGGTGAAGGACAAGCACGGCGATATTGCCGCGATCATTGTCGAGCCGATTATGGGCAACCTGGCCGCCACCATGCCCGCCAAAGGCTGGCTGCAACACATTCGCAAGCTGTGCGACGAGTACGGCATCGTCATGATTTTGGACGAGGTGAAGACCGGCTTTCGCATTGCGCCGGGTGGTGCGCAACAGTTCTTTGGGGTTAAAGCTGATTTGGTGACGTATGCCAAAGCGATGGGCAACGGATTCCCGATTGGGGCCATTGCCGGCAAGCGCGAATTTATGATGACGATTCAGCCGGGCGCGGTGGGCCAAGGTGGCACGTATTGCGGCAACGTGGTCTCGGCAGCGGCGTGCGATGCGACTTTAAGATTCATGGAAGACAACGATGTGTTCGGCGTGCTAACGACGCGCGGCACACAGCTTATGGTGGGCATTCACGAGACTCTGACGCGACACCAAATCACCCACGCCATTACCGGTGTACCCAGCTTGTTTGGCGTGTTGATTGGGACCGAGACGCCGCTGGCAGATTACCGCGCGAGCAAGCGCGTGGACGATGTGCTCTCGCGCAAGATTAACAATGGCTTGCGGGCGCAGGGCGTGTTGGTGGAGCCGGACTACCAGGAACCCTGGTTCTTAAGCTACAGCCACAGCGAGCGTGATGTAGACGAGACGCTGGAGATTTTCGAGCGCGTTGTGGCTTCTTTGAAATAACTTTCGCCGCAACAGAGCCGCGGGCACAAACCAGGTTTCTTAAAGAAACCTGGTTTGTGCCCGCGAGGCTCATCACTCGTTGACTTTCCCCTGCAAGCAAGGGATAACCCTGCGCATGAAAACCAAACTGGTGATTATTGGCGCGGGCAGCGTGAGCTTTGGCCCTTCGATCTTTGGAGATTTATTTAGCTATGCCGAGAAACTGCCCGGTGCAGAAATATGGCTGGTAGACACCAACGCCGAGTCTTTGGACGTGATGGCGAAATATGCCGAGCGGTTGAATGAAGCCACGAACCAACCGTACCAAATCCACACAACCACCGATCGAACCGAGGCGCTACCCGGCGCGAATTTTGTGATTGTGTCGGTGGCCGTGGATCGACTGGAAACTTGGAAATTAGATTGGCAAATTCCGCTGAAGCACGGTGTGCGGCATGTACTGGGCGAGAACGGCGGGCCGGGTGGCCTCAGCCACGCACTGCGCAATATTCCGGTGTTGCTGGGCATCGCCAAAGATATTGAACGCCTCGCGCCAAATGCCATGCTGCTGAACTTTACAAACCCGATGACGCGCCTGTGCATGGCGGTGGCCCGTGAGACGAACGTGAAGTTCGTAGGCCTGTGCCACCAAATTGGCGAGGGCTACAAGCTGGTGAACGAGGCCCTGGGCGTGGTGCAGGGCGATGCCGAACATGCCTCGGGTGATTGGCATGACTTGGTGAAGCGCATCGAGGAACGCATTCACATCACGGCAGCGGGCCTCAACCACTTTACGTTTATTGTGGATGTGCGCGACCGGCAGACGGGCGAAGACCTGTACCCGTTGCTGCGCCACAAGTTGGCGACCATGCCCGCCAGCTTTGAGCTGATGTCGCGGCGGTTGATGGACGCGTTTGGCCTGTTCTGCGCCACCGGCGACGGACACGCCGGTGAGTATGTGGGCTTTGCGGCGGATACGATTCCGTTGACCGGTTATGACTTTGGCGCGTATGCCAAACGCGGCCAGGAACAGTGGCAGCGCGTGCGGGCGCAGGCCGATGGCGCGTTACCGGTTCAAATCAGCATGACGGGTGAACGGGCCATACCGATTATGGATGCCATGCTGCATGACTTGAACCAGTATGAGCTTTCGGCCAACGTTGTGAACAATGGCTGCATTAGCAATTTGCCGGACGAGGCGATTGTGGAAGTACCTGCGCTGGTAAATGCACGTGGGGTGCATGGTGTACAGGTGGGCGCGTTGCCAAGCGGGTTGGCGGCGCTGCTGCGCAACCAGATCGAGATTATGGATTTGGTGGTGGAGGCGGGGGTGAAGGGCGACCGCAAGGCCGCGTTGCAGGCGTTGTTGCTAGACCCGGTGGTGCATTCGTATGCGCAGGCCGAGCACATGCTGGATGAGTTGCTGAGCGTGCACAAGAAGTATTTGCCGCAGTTTGCGTAGGTCAACTCAACGGATGGGAACGGATAAACGGATAAGCGCTCATCCGTTTATCCGTTCCCCATCCGTTGACTACTGAGTAACGCCCCACGCGTACCAGAATGACCTGCGAAGCATCCGTTTATCCGCTAACATCCGTTGAGTTGAATATTGAGTTGAATATGGAAAGCATTGAGCTTAAGGATTTCATTCGCACCTACCGCCAGGCCACGCTGGCCGTAAGCGCCGACAACGAGCCATCCACCGCGATGGTGAGTTACGCGCAACACGGCGGTGGATTGCTCATCCACCTCAGCAATCTCTCGCAACACAAGCGGCTGCTGATGGCGAACCCCAAGTGCAGCTTGCTGATTGCCGAGCCGGACGATGGCAGGGCCGAGGTGATGTCGTTGGCGCGGGTCACGCTCAACGGCAGCGCCATCAAGCTGAGCAAAGCCACGCAGGAGTACGAGGATGCCAAAGCTGCGTTTTTAGCGAAGCTGCCAACTAGCGAGGTGATGTTTGGATTGGCCGATTTTGATTTGTTTCGCATTGTGCCCAGCAGCGGGCGCTTTATTGCAGGGTTTGGGCGGGCGTTTGCACTTAGTACAGATGATCTATTAACGCTATAATCTTGTGAATTCAGTTTGAGTCAGGAGTTTGAGTTTGTATTACTCCAACTCAAACCCAAACTCCAACTCCCAACTCAAACTTCTGGCTCAAACGCCCAACTCAAACGCAAACTGATTATGAAAGTCTCCTGCTTACAAGAAAACCTCGCCAAAGGCTTGAACATTGTTAGCCGCGCAGTGGCGGCGCGCACGGCTACGCTGCCGGTGCTGACGCATGTGATGCTGGCCACCGACAATGGCCGCCTCAAAATATCGGCCACCAATTTGGAGTTGGGTGTGACCTGTTGGATTGGCGCGAAGGTGGAAAGCGAGGGCGCGATTACGCTGCCGATGCGCACCTTTAGCGATTTGGTCTCGCTGTTGCCGCAAGACAAAGTGGACCTGGAGCTAAACGTGCGCACACAAACCGTGCGGGTGCAAAGTGGCCGCACAGATGCAAACGTGAAAGGCATTGACGCTAAAGAGTTCCCGATTATTCCGGGGTTTAACCCGGCGGGCGCGGCGTTTATTGATGCGGCGGTGTTGAAGAAGCTAATTAGCCAGGTGGTGTTTGCCGCAGCGATTGACGAGAGCCGCCCGATGCTGACCGGCGTGATGACCAAGCTGGATGGCAATGCGATCAGCATGGTGGCGACGGATGGCTTTCGGTTGAGCATGCGCAAGGCCGAGCTGAAAGAGCCGGTAGCCGAGCCGAAGAGTTTTTTGATCCCGGCCAAAGCGGTGGCCGAGGTGGCGCGGGTGATGGGCGACCAGGAAGAGCCAGTGGCGATTAGTGTGACACCGAGCAACGGGCAAGTGTTGTTTCACATGGCGAACGTGGACGTGGTGGCGCAGTTGATTGACCAGAAGTTCCCGGAAGTTGAGCACATTATTCCGAAGAAGTATGAAACACGCACAATCGTAAGCAGTGCCGATTTGCTAAAGGCGTGCCGCCAAGCTGGCATTTTTGCGCGCGAGAGTTTGGACACGATGAAGCTGAGCATTAAGCCAGGCGAGGAGATGGAACCCGGCAAAGTGACCGTGACCGCACGCGCCGATGAGACCGGCGACAACCTGAGCGAAGTGGAAGCCACGGTGAACGGCGGGGGTGTGGAGATTGGCTTTAACGTAAAGTTTTTGATTGACGTGTTGAGCGCGATAGACACGCCACAGATTGCGATTGAGACCGGTGCCGCCCGCAGCCCAGGCGTGCTGAAGATGGTGGGCGATGACAATTTTTTGCATGTCATCATGCCGATGAACTTGCCGCGATAGATTGACGCTTGCAATGAGCATTCTGAGCGAAGTCGAAGAATGCGTTCGAGGTCGAGGTCAAGTTACGTTGGCGAAGTTCAGCCACGTCCGCATCCTTCGACGCGGCGCAGCGCCGAACGCTCAGGATGCTTTTGTGCAGAGTTTAGTACGAACACTGAGTAGGCAGAAGGCAAAGAGGGGAAGTTGCAGACTGTCTCGCAGCTTCTTTTTTGCCTTCTGCCTTCTTATTTTTTCCCTTTTCTAAATGGCCATAACCCAATTAACTGCGGAGCAAATCCGCCGCGCATGCGACCCTGCTGCGTTTACGTTCGAGACTACTGCTGAGCTGCCGTTTGCCGATGAGATTTTCGGCCAGCCGCGCGCCATTCGGGCAATTGAGTTCGGCATCCACATGGACGCGCCGGGCTACAACGTGTTTATTGTAGGCAGCCCCGGCACTGGGCGCATGCCTGCGGTGCAGCGCTATTTGGCACAACACGCGCCCAGCGAACCGCCGCCCAGCGATTGGGCCTATGTGCAAAATTTTGCGGATGCCTACCGACCCATTGCGCTGCAACTGACGCGTGGCACGGCGCGCACATTTGCGAGCGCCGTGGATGCGATGATGGCGCAGGTGCAAACCCAATTGCCCCGCGCATTTGAAAGCGGCGAATACGACAACGCCCGTGACGCCATCAACAACAGCTTGAAGGCGTTTATGGACGGGCAGGAAGCACAACTACAAGCCGAGGCCAAGACACAGAAGTGCAAACTGGTGCGCGGGCCATCCGGCTTTGAGGTGGTGGCGGCGCCCAACGGCAAAGCCATCAGCCAAGCGGGGTTGGACAAGCTGCCCAAGAAGGCGAAGACACAGCTTGAGAAGGCGATGGCGACGCTGAGTGAGCAGGTGGACGATGCGGCGCGACAGGTGCGCGAGGCCCAGCGCCAAGCGCTGGCGCAGTTGGCGGGATTGGATGCGCGGGTGGCGCAAGCCATTGCGGGGCCGTTGTTGGTGGAGGTGGCGAAGCAGTTCGCGGACGAGCCGAAAGTGGTGGCTGAATACTTGGCGGCATTCGAGGCCGATTTGATTGCCAATGTCGTGGCGTTCAAACCCAGCACAGAAGCCCAATCCACCCAAACGCCGTTGGATATGCCGCGCAATATTTGGCTGAACCGCTACAAAGTAAATGTGTTTGTGGACAACGACTGTGTGGAATGCGGCGCGCCCGTGATTACGGAGGACAACCCGACGGCGCACAACTTGCTGGGCAAGATTGAGCACAACGCGACGGCCAGCGGCATGATGATGACCGACCACATGATGCTGCGACCGGGATCGCTGCACAAAGCCAACGGCGGGTTTTTGGTGATGCGCGCCGACGCGTTGTATGCCAATTATTTTTCGTGGGCGGGGTTGAAGCGCAGTTTGAATCGGCGCGAGATCAAGATTGAAGACCCAAACATGCAGAGCATGCCCACGCCGACGATTGAACCGCAGCCTATACCCTTGCGGGCCAAAGTGGCGCTGCTGGGCGATGGCGCGGATTATTGGCGCGGCTATGAGGATGAAGATTTTCGGGCGCTGTTTAAGGTGAAGGCCGAATTTAACTGGCAGATGGATCGCACAACAGAAAACGAGTTTGTGTACGCGGCATTTTTGCGGGCGCGGGCCGAGGAAGAGAGCTTGCTGCCGTTTGACCGCAGCGCGGTGGCGAAGCTGGTGGAGTTTGGATCGCGGCATTTGGATGACCAACGCAAGCTGACAACAAACTTTGGCAAGATTGCAGACATGGCGCGCGAAGCCAGCTTTTGGGCCAAGCGCGGCAAGCGGCCTGTGGTGACGGGCGACGACATTACGCGGGCGCAAGACGAACGGCAATACCGGCTGGGGCAGCGGCAAGAGTGGTTCCGCGAATTTATTTTGCGAGATTACCAGCCGGTGCAGAGCATGGGCGAGGTGATCGGGCAGATCAACGGGCTGACTGTGTACGACGATAACGAGTTTGAATTTAGCGAACCATTTCGGATTAGCGCGCGGGCGTATGTAGGGCGCGGGGGCATTAACGATATTGATCGCGGGGTGAACTACACGGATAGCACGCACAACAAAGGCATGGCGATTATTGACAGCTATTTATCGTCGCTGTTTAACGTGGAGCAGAGTTTGACGCTGACGGCAAACGTGACATTTGAGCAACGCCACGGGCAGAGCCAGGGCGATAGCGCCAGCGTAGCGTTGCTGTGCGGCATGCTCTCGGCAGTGGGCGAGCTACCGATTAAACAAACGGTGGCGATGACGGGCACATTGGATCAGTTTGGGAATGTGCAGCGCATTGGCGGAGCCAACGCCAAGATTGAGGGCTGGTATGACTTGCTGAAGATTCGCGGGCAATTGGACGGCGAACACAGCGTGATTATTCCGGCCAAGAATATGTTGGATTTGATGTTGCGTGAGGAGATAGCGGCGGCAGTGCAGGCGGGCAAGTTTAAGGTGATTGGGGTGGACCATGTGAACGACGCCGTGGAAGCCACGATGGGCAAGCCCGCAGGCGGGCGCGGGGCAGACGGCAAGTTTGCGCCAGACGGTGTGTATGCCGTTGTGGAAGCGGCGCTGAAAGAAGTGAACGAGAAGTTGGACGGCAAGCGCGGCAAGGGCAAAGACAAGGATAAAGACAAAGAGAAGGACGACGAGAAAGAGGAGAAGAAGCCGGAGGGTGAGCCGATGCCGGTGGCACCTACTCCGCCATCAGAGCCGGAGGTGCCGCCGCCAAATCCGCCTGCGGCCCCGGTGGATGGGGAGCCTGGGGCGTAATGAACTCCTCGGCGCGTGCGTGAGGAGTTTGTATCCCCAGATGCGAACCCGGCATCCCCAGGTGCCGAGGCGCAAGCATACAATCGCAGCATGTCCCTCAACAACGCAATTGACCTGCGATCCGACACCCTGACGATCCCCACCCCCGCCATGCGCGAGGCCATAGCCACTGCCGAAGTCGGCGACGATGTCTTTGGCGAAGACCCCACCGTGAACGCGCTGCAAGAAGTAGCAGCGGCGCGCTTGGGCCACGAGGCAGGCCTGCTGATCAGCAGTGGCACGATGGGCAACCTGGTGGCGATGCTGGCGCACTGCGGACGCGGCGACGAGATGATCTGCGGCGACCAATCGCACATCTACTTTTACGAGCAAGGCGGCATGGCCGCACTGGGCGGCATTATTCCGCGCACGCTGCCCAACCAAACCGATGGCACATTGCGCCTCGAGGACATCACCCACGCCATTCGCAGCGACGATCAACACTTTCCCATTACAAGGTTGATTGCGATCGAGAACACGCACAACCGCATGGGCGGCGCGGTGCTGTCCATTGCTTATATCCAGCAAGTTGCCGAGATGGCGCACGCGCGCGGGCTCAGCTTGCACATGGATGGCGCGCGCGTTTTCAATGCGGCAGCGGCTTTGAATGTGCCCATTAGCGAGATTACCAAACACGCCGATAGCGTGACGTTTTGTTTGAGCAAAGGTCTGAGCGCACCGGTTGGCTCGGTGTTGGTTGGCTCCAAAGACTTTATTGGTAAGGCATTCCGGGCGCGCAAAGTGCTGGGCGGCGGCATGCGCCAGGCTGGCATCATCGCGGCTGCGGGCCTCATCGCTTTGGAGCAAATGACCGAGCGCATGCGCGACGACCACGCCAACGCAAAGCTGCTGGCCGAAGGCATTCGTGGCATTGCTGGCCTGCACGTGGTTAACACGCCCCAAACCAACATGGTGTATTTTGATGTGGCGACGAGCGTGCCCTTTGATGCCGCCGAACTGTGCAAGCGCGCGGCCACTCATCGCGTGAAGATGCTGCCGACGGGCGCGCGCCGCATTCGGGCGGTTACCCATGCCTGGGTGACGCGAGACGAGATTAGCGAAGCGATTGCAGTGATTGCGCATGCGATGAGCCGAGAGTTTGTGGGGAATGGGAAGGGTGTGCAGATGGGAAGTTATTAGTGAATGGGGATTAGGGATTGGTGCTTGTTCAAATCACCAATCCCTAATCCCCATTCACCTCCGAGGACAACATGGCTTGCGACATTGATATTCTGGGCCGAGTGCCGCTGTTTGCATTATTGGACAACGAAGAGCGTGCCGTGCTAGCGGCCAATGTGCAGTTGAGGCAGTTTGCGCCGCACCAAAAGATTTACAAGATAGGCGATGCTGGCGGCAGAGCGTATGTGCTGCTTTCGGGCGCGGTACGCGTAACGACGATTGACGAAGACAAGCAAGAGATTATTGTGGACGAGCCAAACGAGGGCGAGTTTTTTGGCTTTGCATCCATGCTCGATCAAGCCCCGCACCAGACCAGCGCTATTGCTCTGGAGCAAACCGAGGCCATCGAAATTGACCGCAATGACATTAGCGTGTTGTTACAAACCAAGCCGATGGCAGGCATGGATATGCTGACAGTGCTTGGCAAACAGTTTCATGATTCCCAAAATTTGGTGCGCATGCGCGCCGCGCGCAACGCCAACGAAATTCTGGACGAGAAAGAAACGTTGGGGGATCGCGTGGCCGACGCAGTGGCAAAGTTCGGTGGCTCGTGGCGGTTCATCATCACCTTCTTTATCATCTTGGTTACTTACACTGGCATCAACATTATTCTGCGTGGCCGTGCGTGGGATCCGTATCCATTCATCCTGCTGAACTTGTTTTTGTCCATGCTGGCCGCCATTCAGGCTCCCGTCATTATGATGAGCCAAAATCGGCAGGACATTAAAGACCGCTTGCGCAGTGAACTGGATTACAACGTAAACCTAAAGGCAGAAATGGAAGTGACGCAGTTGCTCGAAACGGTGCGGCGGATCGAAGATCGGTTAGACGACTTACAACACAACAAATGAAAACACTGCTTGTGATTTTGGCTCACCCAGATGATGAAAGTTTTGGATCGGGCGGCACGCTGAGCAAATATGCGCACGAAGGGGTGGCCGTACATTACCTGTGCGGCACGCGTGGCGAAAGCGGCACGGTGGATGCCGACGTTCTGAACGGCTTTATTAACGTAGCCGAGCTGCGCACGCACGAACTGATGTGCGCAGCCAAAGAGTTGGGCTTGGCGGGCGTGCATTTTCTGGGCTACCGCGATAGCGGCATGGTGGGCAGCGACGACAACACAAACACCGAGTCGCTGAACAGCGCGCCGTTGGACGAGGTTGCTCAGCGCATCATTGGCACCATCGATCAACTGAAGCCCGATGTGATTGTGACCCATGACCAATACGGCGGCTACGGTCATCCCGATCACATCAAGCTGCATCTTGCGACCGTGCGCGCCTATGAATTGCATTACGGCATCAAGCTGGATTACCAAAAAAATGGCTTGATGACTATCGCCCCTAGTCAATCCCCAACCCCCAATCCCCAATCCCTTATCCCCCGCCTTTATTTCACCGCCTTCCCCAAAGGCCTTGTTAAATTTGGCGTGCGCGTTATGCCCCTGCTGCGCCAAGACCCGCGCAAGTTTGGCCGCAACAAAGATATTGACCTGGTAAAGATCGCCAGTTGGGATGTGCCCGCGACAGTGCAGATAAACACAAAAGCGTACGTGGCGATGAAGGAGAAAGCGTCGGCCTGCCACGCCAGCCAGCAAGCACCCGCACAACAGGGTCGTTTTATTCGCTTCCTATTTCGTCGCAACGCAGGCAAAGAGTTTTACGCGCGGGCCTACCCGCCAATAGCAACGACTGAAAGCAAAGAACACAGTTTATTTGGTGAATAGTGAGTGGGGATTGGTGATTGAAGTCACCAATCCCCACTCACTATTCACCAATCCCCATTCACATGAGCCTAGCTTTCTTCGACATGGACTACACCCTGCTGAGCAAAAGCACCAGCACGTTGTATGTCAAATACCTGCTGCGGCATCGCATGATCAGCCTGCGCGAGTTGCTGGATGTATCGCTGGTCTCGGTGCAATACAAGCTGAACGTGTTGGACTTTCCAAAAGCTACGGCGCTGCTCAGCCGCAGCGTGCGCGGCGGCAATGCCGAGGCCACGCGACACCTGGGCGAGAAGTTCGTTAAGGAGGATGTGCTGCAATACATTGCCTCTAAAGCATTGACCCGGCTGCGCGAACACCAAGCCAAAGGCGATTATGTGTTGCTGCTCTCGGCATCCACGCAGTTTGTGGTGCAGCCGGTGGCAAACCATCTGGGCATTCCGTCGCGCTTCACCGAGTTGGAGATTGGCAAAGACGGCCAATTTACGGGCGGCATTGTTGGCCCGGCAGCCTATGCCGAGGGCAAGCGCTATTGGGGCGAGCGCATTGCCCAAGAACAAGGCGTGCCGTTGGGTGAGTGTTGGTTTTACACCGATTCGTATTCGGATCACCCCTTAATGGACATCGTGGGTCACCCAATCGCCATCAACCCCGACCGTAAGTTGAAGGCGTATGCGCAAGAGAAGGGTTGGCCGGTGGAGTATTTCTATTAGAACCGTCGAATTTGTCGCAAGACATAGGTAGGGGCGCAGCAATGCTGCGCCCCTATGACATCGAACATGAGCCTAGAGGTCGTTATCAATCAAACCACGCTCACCTTGCACAATGAGGACTGCGTGGCGGGCATGCGCATGCAGCTACAACCAGGTTCGGTAGATGTGGTCGTCACCTCGCCGCCCTACAACTTGGGCATTGAGTACGGAAAGTATGATGACACCATCTCGCGCAAAGATTATTTGCAGTGGCTGGGCGAGTGGGCAGTGGTTGTAAAAAATGTACTGCGCGACGACGGCTCGCTCTTTCTCAACGTCGGCTCCAAGCCATCCGACCCCAGCGTGCCGTTCCAAGTTTTGGCCGAAATGCAAAAGCACTTTGCGTTGCAAAACGTCATTCACTGGATTAAGAGCATTGCTATCGAGAAAGCGGATGTGGGCGATTACCCCGGCATCAGCAAAGATATCGCCGTCGGCCACTTCAAGCCGATCAACAGCCCACGCTTTATTAACGATTGCCACGAATATATTTTTCACCTCACCAAGCAAGGCAATGTGCCGTTGGATCGATTGGCTGTGGGCGTCGAATATCAGGATAAATCCAACGTAGCACGCTGGAGCAAGCAGCAAGACAAACGCTGCCGCGGCAACACGTGGTTTGTGCCCTACAAGACGATTAAGAGCCGCGCCGGGCAACGCCCCCACCCTGCCACGTTCCCGGTCAAAATCCCAGAGATGTGCATCCGCCTGCATGGGCTGAGCAAGACGAAGTTGGTGCTTGATCCGTTCTTGGGCATCGGCCACAGTGCGCTGGCGTGCGCACAACTTGGGGTGAACTTTGTGGGGTTCGAGATTGACCCGGATTACTTCAAGACTGCGTGCGAGGTTGTGAACAAACCCCTTCAGAAAGCATCCTGAGCGAAGCAGCGCCTCAACCGATGAACTTGCGAATTCGCCATCGCGCTGCGCAGTCGAAGGACGCGTCCATGCCCAGCTTCTTTAACCAAACTTCAGCCCAACCGCATCCTTCGACTTCGCGCATCGGAACGCGCTGCTCCTGAGTTTGTCGAAGGACAGGATGCTTACCTGCTGAGTTAGGAATGGGTAGCGGGCGCTCACCCGCTTATCCGCTCCCCATCCGTTGGCACGGCCCGGTAATCCAAACTCTGATGTCGGAAGTACGTCTGATACAACTCGGCGTAATACCCGCCCCGCGCCAACAACTGATCATGGTTGCCTTCCTCAATCATCTGGCCGTGATCGATGGCAATAATCCGGTCGGCACTCTTCACCGTGCTCAGGCGGTGCGCAATCAAAATTGATGTGCTTTCGGACAAGATTAAGTTCAGCGCAGATTGAATTTGCGACTCGGTGAACGGGTCTACGCTGGCGGTGGCTTCATCCAAAATAAAGATGGGCGGCTTCTGCGCCAGCACCCGCGCCAACGCCACCAGTTGGCGCTGCCCCATCGAAAGCCGATTGCCCCGCTCCCCCACCTCGGTGCGCAACCCGTTCGAGAGCGTATCCAGCCACTCGCCATTGCCAATGCGTTTAGCCACGGCTTCTACTTCGGCATCGGTTAACTGCGGCGCAGCGTAGCGAATGTTCTCCAGCACTGTGCCCGCAAACAAGAAGGGCGATTGCGACACCAGCCCCAACTGCCGGCGGTATTGGCCGAGGTCGAACGTGCGAATGTCCTGGCCGTCAATAAAAATCTCACCCGCCTGAAACTCGTAGAAGCGCGTAATCAATTTGATGACGCTGCTCTTGCCTGCGCCGGTGTGCCCCACAAACGCCACACTCTCGCCAGGGTTGATGCACAACGAGAAATCTTTCAACACCTGCTGCTGTTCGTTGTAGCGAAAATCTACATGTTTGAATTCAATCTCGCCTTTGAGTGGTAAGCGATAAGCAGTAAGCGATAAGCTGTTGCTTACGACTTCTCGCTCATTGCTTACAGCTTCCTGCTTATCGCTTCCCACCTGTTTCACCGTCGGCTCCGCATCAATCAACGCAAAGATGCGCTCACAGGCGCTTAGGCCGCCTTGAATCTGGCTCCAGAACGACGTTAGGTTTGTCATGGGGAACCAGAAGCGATCCAGACTGACGATGAAGAGATACCACGCGCCCAGCGAGATGGCACCCGCGCCCACGCTAAGGCCACCGGCATATACCAACACACCCGTGGCAATCCCCGCCAGCGTGTTGGTAATTGGGAAGACGTTGGAAAGCACAAAGCCGCGCCGCAAGTTCACCGCATACGAAGTTTGATTGACGGCCTGGAACGCCTTGTAAATCGCGGACTCTTGCCGAAAATTTTTGGCCACGCGCATGCCCGCCACCGCTTCCTGAATCGAAGCGTTCACCTCGCTAATAGCACGAAAGCCCGTGCGCGTAACACGCCGTGCCAGCGTGCGCAGCCCCGCGCCGCACAAAAACAACACAGGTGCCATCCCCAACAACGCCAGCGTAAGCTGCCACGAGACGGTAAATAAATACGCCACCAGCACAATCAGAATGGTGAACTGCGAGGTGAAATCACTGAGCAAGGTGACGACTTGCGAAATCTCCTGCGTGTCGCCGGTGATGCGGCTAATAATCTTGCCGCTCTGATATTTGTCAAAGAACGACATGTCGTGCCCAATCGTGGCGGTAAACGCATCCCGGCGCAGGGCGCTCACGGTGTTGGCAATCAGCCGCGCGGTCAGGCGGCGGCGGGCCAAAATCGCCAGCCAGTTCACCACTGCAAACAGCAACAGAATGCCCGCCAGCACAAACACCGCGTTGCGGGTGGGGTTGGTTTTGATGGCATCGATGCCGCGCGAAACAATAATCGGATCCAACAACCCAATGACCGTAAGAACCAACACGGTGAGCAACACACCACCCAGCAACTTGCGCTCAACAGAAAAGTATTTCGTCAAGCGTTGAACGATTTGCCGATCCGAATACGCACGGTCGTAGGCCTCGGCGGCGAGATTACCAAAGAATGCCATTTAGATAAATCAAACTTCCTCACCAAAGCGCGAGCTAAAGCGGGTGAAAATAAAGTAGCCCAGCACAAGCACCACGATGGCCGTGAGCGAGGTGCGAAACCAGAACACGCCAATCGTCACGCGGCCCCAATACATCAAGTCTTGGTAAATGTTCACGATGGAGGCCATCGGGTTTAGGCGGCGCAGCCACACGGCATAGGTCGCGGCTTTGGTGTCGTCCAGCGAATACCAAATGGGTGTGAGAAAGAACAGTGCTAGCATCGCCAAATCCAAAATAAATTGCGTGTCGCGGTAAAACACGTTCACCGTTGCCAACATAAACGAGATGCCCACGCTGAACACCACCTGAATCAGAATAATGACGGGCAACAGCAGCAGCGTCTCGTGCAAGGGCTGGCCCGATGCAACAGCCACCACTAAGTACACCGGCAACGCCAGCAAGTAATTCACCAGGCTGGAGATGACAACAGAAATCGGCAAAATTAAGCGTGGGAAGTAGACCTTTTTAACCAGCGCACTGTTCGCCACAATGCTGCCCGTGCCGCCCACAACCGAGGCCGAGAAAAAATTCCACGCCAGCAACCCTGCCAGCACAAACACATGGTTGTTGGGTCGCGGGCTTACATTTATCAGCGTCGCCATCACCGAGAACACCAACATCATGCCCAGCGGTTGTAGAAAAGACCACGCCACACCCAACACCGAGTTGCGGTAGCGCGTCTTCAGGTCGCGCTCTACCAACATGCGCAACAAGCCCCGGTAGCGCCACACCTCACGCAAGTCATCGAAGAAACGATTCATTGAGGAGCTTAAAGCTTCTAGCTTAAAGCTAGAAGCTTTCCAATTCACAGCTTTTTGCGCTCAACAACCAGCGAAACCGGCTGATGCGTGAGTTGCTTGTAAACGCTTTCCATCAGCACCGCACCACGATCCCACCCAAAATGTTGGCGGGCGCGCAGGCGCAGTTTTTCGGCCAGGGCTCGGCGTTGCTCTGGGTGGTCTAGCAGATGGAGCACCTGGCGCGCTAACGCAGCCGAATCGCCCATTGGCGCATACACGCCCAGGTGGCCCAGGTATTCGCGCTGGGCCGGTGTGTCAAAGGCCACTGTCGGCAGCCCCATCGCCATGTAGTTCAGCAGCTTGCCGCTGCCTTCGGTCAACGAGAGCTTAGGCGCAATCGCAATATCGCCCATCGCCAACATGCGTGGGGCCTGCGCGTAGGGCACGCGCCCTGTAAAAATCAGTTCATCGCCCACGCCTGCTTGCACCGCCGCGTTGCGCCACTCAGCCACGCCAGGGTAGCCCATCACCAACCAGCGCACGGTGCGGCCCTGCTGTTTGATGAGGCTCGCAGCCTCAATCAAATTTGCAATGCCCTGGTGCCGCGCCAGCAACCCCAGAAAAGCAACAACGGGTTCATCTGGCCCAATGCCATGCACAGCCCGCATGGCAATGTGCTCATCGGGCGAAAGCACGTGGGGCGTAAAGACATCGGCATTCACCCCATCTGGCAAGTGATGCACGGCGTTGTTGGGGCCAAGCTCTTGCTGCAAGCTCTCGGCGGCGTGTTTGGTGCTGGTAAAAATGGCGTCGGGCAAGCGGTTAATAAACCGCTCCAACTTGCTGGCCCCGCTAATGGCCCAGTTGTGGCGCACAAAGCCGTGTTGCTTCATCTCGTCGGTTAGGCTACCCTGGTAATCGAAACATACCGGGATGCGCCAGGCCTTTGCCAGCATTCCTGCAATCAACGCGCCTTCGTGCAGGTGGGCGTGAATCACATCAAACATGTTTTTGCTTAGCACGCGCAGCAGCCGCACGGCCAATAACGCATCAAATGCAAATTTGTGGCGCGACGAGCCAACCTCGTAATCTTTGTGCCAGGGCGTCGGGTTTGTGCGAATCACCTTAAAACCAGGAACATCGTTCCCCTTGTAATAGGTCAGAATTGTCACATCGTGCCCCAATATTTTCAGCGCACGTGCTTCTTCCAAAATGCGCACATGGCAACCATAGTCGCCAAAAAAAGAGGTGGGGGCCAGGCTCAGTATCTTCATCAAGTATGAGGTATGAGGTATGAGGTATGAGGTATGAGGTATGAACGAGACAGCCTTCATACTTCATACCTCTTACTTCATACTTTCTTCATTTCCTTTTGTCTGTGTTCTGGAGTTTTTGGGCCAGGTTTTGACCCAGAAACGAGCCAAGCAATGACGGCGGTTTATATTGTTGCCCGCGCTCGGCATTGCGGCCTTTGTGCCAATCGTTCAGCCACTCATCGCGCTTGTCTCTGGCTTTTTGTAGATCGGCCTGCAACTGAGTTTCGTCGCCGTCGTCTATGGCATCTCGAAAAGCCATCAGCTTCAACATAGTTTGGTTCAGCCAATGCACCGCTGCTGCGCGCTGGGCCAGCACTTGTTGCGCCACTTTCTGGGCAGCAGATTCGGCGCGGGCGGTGGCCTCGCCAAAATCCGCCCCAGCCATCCATTTACGTTCGCGCCACGCGCCATCCTCGGACACTGCCAACATGAGGGCGCTACTGAGCAAGGCAGGCAACACGTTCACCGACAGGCTCAGGCCATCATGCTCCAACGGATCCATAAACACCGGCACCGCGTCCATGCCAGAGACCAAGCCCGCAAACGCATCGGCGTGGTCGGGCGAGGTGCCGGGGCTGGGCGAGATCGTCCAGATGGCGTTCTTTAACATGTCGGCATTGGCAGCTTCGGTCTTAGTGCCGGTGGCCGATACATTGGGGTGCATGACCAGGCTGGTGGCGATAAATGACGCGTTGGCCGAGACATATTTCTGCCCCAACGTCAACATTTGTTTGATGGAACCGCCGACGGTGGCAACGATGGCGTTGGGCGACATCTCTTTGCCAATGCTGCGCAGCGTCACTTCAACGCCTTCGGATGGAATCGTCACCAACACCAGCGAAGCACCCTCGCACGCGGCAGGCAAGTTCCAGTTGCCCTTGTCAATGGCTTTGGTGGCTTCGGCGCGCTTCATGGCGGCCTGGTCTTTGTCGTGGCCGATGAGTTCGGCATTGGGCATGGCTTCGCGCAGGGCCAACCCCAGCGCCGTGCCCACGAAGCCGCAACCCACAATTGCAATTTTTATTTTTGCCAAGTTACACCTCTTAACCCCTTTAACCCCTCAATAAGAAGTTTGCCAACCGAACAGCAGGTACGACAATCAAATTACCCAAAATGCCAGAGAGAGACAACGCAAACAGGAGAATGAATCCATATTGGCGAATCTGCATCAAAATATTTTCATACTGGCTGGGGATGAACGCAGAGAGAATTGTGAAACCATCTAACGGCGGAATAGGTATCAGGTTAAAAAAGAACAGCAAAATGTTTAATTGAACTGCGATGCGGAGAAAGTTCAGGATGATGTTCAACACCAGCGACGGGCTGGCATCGTTAATGGGATCGAAGATGCGAAAGAGAATCGCAAACACAATGGCAATGACCAGGTTCATCACCGGCCCGGCCAGCGCCACCAGCGCCCAGGCATTGCGGTAACTGCCATTCACTGCGCGCAGCCGCCAGGGCGAAATGGGCGTTGTGGCCCAGCCCCACCCCGCCACCAAAAACAAAATCGATCCCATCGGGTCCAGATGTTTGATTGGGTTAAGAGTAATGCGCCCAGCCATGCGCGGGGTGTCATCGCCTAATCGGTCTGCAACCACCGCGTGGGCCAATTCGTGAAGCGGGAAAGCGATGAGCAACATGACAACGATGACACTGAGATACACGACAATAGTCAGGAGATCGCCACTAACGATGCCGTTATAGAGCGATAAGAGGGGGCCTTGCATAGATGAAAAGATTATAGCTGAGCGGGTTCCTATAAAGCTGTAAGCTACAATCTTGCGGGAGGAAATAAAGAAAATATGAACGCATTTAATCGCGTGTTTACTATTGTTGCGACCATCGCCCTCATGGTGTTGGGCGTGTTGGCGTTGGGGTTGCCAGCGGTATTGACGGGGCTGATTGATGGCCTCGGAACAACCATCAAGACCCTGAGCGGTAATGCCACGGGCACTGCGACAGTGGCCGAGATCGCCGTGCGCATTCTGTTTGTGCTGGTGTGGCTGGGTCTGTTCGGTGGCTTGCTGTGGATGGAGCTGCGCAAGACCAACGCCGCCAGCATCCAAGTGATGCGCACCGCAGGCGGCAGCAAAGTGCAAGTAACCACCAAAGCTGTGCAAGACCGCGTGCGCCAGAAAATAGACGCCATCGGCCAGGTGATGGACGTGACCGTAACCGTTGTGGCGAAGAAGAAAGCACTGGAGGCGATTCAGATTTATTCCGTCGTTGCGCATGATACAGACCTGGTGAGCAAAGGCAAAGAGATTGAGCGCGCCGTGCGCGAAGTGGTGCAAGAGGAGTTGGGCCTAAACCTGATGACCGAACCCACCGTGACCCTAAAAGCCGCGCCACCGCCACGCAGTTTCTTTCCGCAGCTCAATATTTTTAACCGAGGCAAACACGAAGAAGCACCGCAAGCGCAGTTGCCCTCGGCCCCTAGGCCAACACCCTACACGCCGCCCGACGATGCCATTGATGCCGATGCACGCAGTATTGATTCTGTTGCGCCAGACCCAGTCAGTACGCCATCCCCCGAACCCGCGACCGAAGGCACCAAAAGTTAGAACCAAAAATGGATTCCAGGCTTTAGCCGGTTAGTAACTCCCTTCGCCATTTGGTCGCAGTTGAGTTCGTAACCGGCTAAAGCCTGGAATCCTGTATTAACCGCATGGAAGCCACGACACTCCCCCTCTCGCTGAACACGCAACCGCTCTCGATCTCGATGAAGATCGAGAGCATTTTGTACGCCGCCAAAGAGCCTGCGGCCATCTCGGCCATCGCCGCCTCGCTGGAAATTCAGCCCCAAGAAGTGGAAACCGCGCTGCACGAGTTGAACGTGATCTTTGAAGGCCGCGGCGTGCGGTTGCAACGCAACGGCAACCGCGTTCAACTCATCACCGCACCAGAAAACGCCGAGGCCGTGCAAAAATTTTTGGGGCTGGAGGAAACCACGCGGCTGTCCTCAGCAGCGATGGAGACATTGGCAATCATTGCCTACAACCAACCCGTGACCCGGCCGCAGATCGAGATGATTCGCGGGGTGAACTGCGACGGCGTGATGGCGACGCTGGAAGCGCGCAACCTAGTGGTGGAGCTAGGCCGCGCCGAAACCGTCGGCCACCCCATGCGCTACGGCGTCTCGTTCGACTTTTTGCGCCACTTCGGCCTAAAGGGCGTACACGAGTTGCCGCCAGTGGAAAGCCTGGACGTATTGCCTAAGACCGAGGAGCCAGAAGACAGGAGACAGGAGACAGAAGAAGCAATGCCCTCCTGACTTCTGTCTCCTGTATTCTTCACAACTATGCGCCTACAAAAACTACTCGCCGCCGCCGGGTTCGGCTCTCGCCGGGCCTGCGAAGATTTGATTCGTGAGGGGCGCGTGACCGTGAACGGCACTGTGCCCGAGATGGGCTACAGCAGCAAACCCGACGACAAAATCCGCGTAAACGGCAAGCTGCTGAATGTGCAAGAGAAGCTGGTCTACATCGCGCTCAACAAGCCCGTCGGCTACATCTCAGATTTGGGCAGCGCCGAATTTAACAAGAGCGCCCTCGATTTGGTGAAAGTGCCGCAACGGCTGTACCCAGTAGGGCGGCTGGACAAAGATAGCTCCGGTCTGCTGCTACTCACCAACGATGGCGACCTCGCTTACCAACTGACGCACCCCAAGTTTGAACATGAGAAAGAATATTGGGCCTGGGTGGATGGCGCGCCCGCCGAGCATGCCTTGCGCCAGTGGCGCAGCGGCGTGATGCTGCAAGGCGAGACCGAAAAGACCGCGCGCTGCGAAGTGACGGTGCTGGGGGCGGTGCCCGCGCCGCTGCCGCACAGCGAGGGCCGCGTCTGGCTGCGCATCATCTTGCGCGAGGGCCGCAAACGCCAAATTCGGCGCGTGGGCAAACAACTCGGCCACCCGGTTATTCAACTGGTGCGCATGCGCATCGGCTCGCTGCCGTTAGGCTCGCTAAAAATTGGGCAGTGGCGCGAGCTGACTGCTTCGGAAATCAAATCGCTTAAAGCATGATTGCACTCAAAGACATTCGCAACCTGATCGTAGACATGGACGGCGTGTTGTGGCATGGCAACAAGCCGCTGCCTGGCATGCTGGCCTTCTTCCAAACCGTGCGGGCGCTGGGCATGCGCTTTGTGTTGGCGACCAACAACGCAGGCCGCACTGGCGAAGAATATGTCAGCAAGCTGGCGGCACTGGGTGCGCAGGTGGGGCTGGATGAAATCCTGACTTCGCCGCAGGCCACCGCCAACTACATGGCGGCGCATGTGCCACAGGCGCGCATCTACGTGGTGGGCAGCCCCAGCCTGAAGGCCGAACTGCAAGCCAAAGGCCTAACCGTTGTAGCCGAGGAAGAAGCTACAACGGCCAATTGCGTGGTCATGGGCGGCATTGTGGGCAACCTCACCTACGCCAACATGGCCGAGGCTTGTTTGCTCATTCGCGCGGGTGCGCAATTCATCGGCACCAATCCCGATCAGACCTTCCCTGGCGAGCGCGGCATCATCCCTGGCAACGGCGCGTTCTTGGAGGCCTTGCGGCTTTCGACTGGCGTCGCGCCGACGATCATCGGCAAGCCTCAGCCGGAGATGATGGTGCAGGCTATGCAGCGCATGGGTGGCACCGAGTTGAACACGGCGGTGATTGGCGACCGGCTCGACACCGATATTTTGGGCGGACAAAACGCCGGGCTTACATCGTTACTGGTGTTGAGCGGCGTCACGACAGCCGAGCAAGCCAAGACGGATACGGTTCAAGCCGACTACGTTTTCGAGAACATCGGCGAGATTGAAGCGGCGTTGCGATCTGAGAATTAAGCCGGGGCGAAAAGGAGGCTGAGGCTTTAGCTGGTTAGTAACTCACGCCGCAAATCACGGCACCAGGTGAGTTACGAACCGGCTGAAGCCTCGACATCCAATGCATGTGAGCATTTCTCTATACCAGCATGTAGCCGCGCCCGCGCAGCGTCACCACGTTTAGCTCGTGGCCAAAGTTCTCGTTCAGCTTAGAACGCAAGCGCGAGATGTGCAGGCGCAACAGCGGCACATCGGCATCGGTGTCGTTGGTGCGTTGTAGGCCTTTCAGCACCAAATCTTCTAACGGCACAACAGAGCCACGCCGGTTGACCAGCGTGTAGAACAAGCGCCATTCGATGGGGCTGAGCGAAATCCAGGTGTCGCCGCGCCGCACGGCGTTTAGCGATTCGTCCCAGGTGATGCTATGGCCGACCGCGATGGCTTCATCCAATTCGCGTATCTCCAGCGCATCGGCATCTCCCATCGGGGCTAGATCGCTCTCGTTCAGTTTATGAAACAGTCGGTCTATGCGCAGCTTGATTTCGGTAAGGGGGGCTTCGGCCAAGATGTAATCTGAGGCTTGCAAACGAATGGCCTGAATCGCGGTGAATACATGTCGCTGATCGTCTAAAAGGACCAGGGCACTGCGGGGCAAGGCTGTGTTCTCAAGTCGCAGGCGAGCCAGCATCAGCCCACCCTGGGTTGCAGGGGCAAGCAGGGCCGCTGGTGCTTGTGTCGGATCATCCAACCAGGATTCGATGAGCGAGGCGACGTCTTCGTGTTTTTGAACAGCAAACCCCGCCTGCTCCAACAGTGTAATCACTGTAGAGAAAGTGTGGCTGGGGTGCTCAAGCAGATAGGCGGAAGGTGATCGAAGCTTCTTGTTCATGAACGAAGGAGAAATGCAGCTTTAGCTACTCGTATAAGTAGTAAACAAAATCTTAACTTGCAGCGTTGGGGAAATAAATACGCACAAAATAGTATTTTTAGCGACTGCAAAGGCTGAGAACTCTCTAGTCAAAAGCCTTTCGGGTGCATATAATCTGAGCAACAACTAAGTTTTATTCGAGTTCAGATAGATTCCCAAAGAGTCCCACGGATGTGCTCACTGATATACGGGCGCACATGTGTGGGGGAGGTTAAACAGTATCCCGCCACCAAGACACGGAAACCGAAACTACCAGCAACCTAGCCAGCAGTTTCGAATCAATAATCAGATTCGCGTCCCGCAAGTTCGCCTTATCATGGCCGATGGCTCCAACAAAGGCGTTGTAGACACCCGCGAGGCCATGGATATGGCCCGAACTGCGCGGATGGATTTAATCGAAGTTGCGCCCACAGCCAATCCACCTGTGTGCCGCATCATGGATTACGGCAAGTTCACTTACGAACGCGAGAAAAAGGAACGCGCCGCCAAGAAAGCCCAGACCAAGATCGAAATCAAGGGCATTCAATTGCGCCCCAAGACCACCGATCACCATTTGCAATTCAAGATTCGCTCTGCGCGGCGCTTTCTGGAGCAGGGCAACAAGGTCAAGATCAACCTCAAGTTTCGTGGTCGTGAAAACACCCACTTGGAAGTGGGCCGCCGCATGGTGCAAAAGGTAATTCAGGGCATTTTGGATTTAGGCGTGGTTGAGATGTCGCCTAATGTGGAAGGCAAAGGCATGCTGGCCGTG
>JAYTNY010000605.1:0-9985 GCA_043748055.1 Roseobacter sp. | reverse complement strand
CCGATGTGATGTCCATTGAACTCTAAAAGCGCGTCGTAGCCCATGCAATGAATGTTGCCCAACTGTTTGGCCCGCACACGCAGCCCGCTTAAGTCGGTGTCGTTATTGCCCCACACCAGCCACATCTCGAAGCCAGTGAATAGTTCGAGCAGTTCGGCGCGGTTCACATCCCCACAATGCACCAATTGCGTAACGCCCTGCTGCCGGAAAAGTAACAGCGCGGCCTGGGTGTTGGCCGCGTTGTTGTGCGTGTCGGAAAGAATGCCGAGGCGCATGAGAGATTAGTGAATGGTGAATCGTGATTGGTGAGTCAATCACCAATCACGATTCACCATTCACTCTTTTCTCCATCAGCAGCCCATCCTCGCCATCGTTGTAATAACGGGCGATAGTGTGGACAAATGTGTAGCCGTGATGTTCGTAGAGTTTGATGGCGCGCGTGTTGCTCTTGCGCACAGTCAGTTTGATGAGCGGCACAGCCATCATTTGTTCACAATCCAGCAACAGGCGCGTGCCAATGCCCTGGCTCTCGCAGTTGGGCTGCACGCCCAGCGTCACAATCCAGCCGTTTTTCTCGTGTCGGTTCAGCTCACCGGCCACAAAGCCCACCATGCGTCCATTGAGCATTGCCTTCAAGCGCATCATTTTGGGCGAGATCAAAAGCTCTAGCAGCGCGAAAAAATCATAAGCGTCGCGGCCAAAGCAAGCGTGTTCCAGCCCGCGAATGGCAAATACATCCCAAATGTTGGCACGCGCAACGGTGAGAGCCTGAGCAGCGGCTATCGCGTTCATCTAGTGGTGAATAGTAATTGGTGAATGGGGATTGTGAATGTCATTTTGCTAACAAATCACTAATCCCCATTCAGCAATCGCTTTTAAGCTGCCAAAAAGTCGATCACGTCAATCATGGTGATGACGCCGCGCACGTGCTGGGCTTCATCCACCAGCACGGCGGCTTTGAATCTTTGCAACACATCGCTTAACGCATTTAACTGTGTTGCATCATCCACAATCGTAGCCTCGCGCTTTAGAGCTTTCACTGTCACCTCGTTAAAGCTGGCGTGGCTGTTGTTTAGCATGTAGTTCAGAATATCAGTCTCGGTCACGATGCCGCGCAATTCTTCATCCTGGCACACCACCGGCAGTTGGCTGTAGTCGTGCTCCTTCATGCGTTTGATGGCCGTCGCAATCGACTCATCCTCGCATACGGTGACCACCGGGCGCAGCCGATGGGCCTGCACAAAATCGGCAACGGTGCCCGCGTTCCAGTCGGTGTTCAAAAAGCCGTTGTCGCGCATCCAGTTGTCATCAAACACCTTGCTGAGGTAGCTGTTGCCGCTGTCGGGCAACAACGTGACGACGGTGTGTTCGGCAGTCAGGTTCAACAGTGGAATCGCCTTCAGCGTGCCCGCCACCGCCGCCCCGCACGAGCCGCCGCAGAAGATGCCCTCCTCGCGCACCACGCGGCGCGTCATCAAAAAGCTCTCGCGGTCGCTGACCTGCACCACCAGGTCGCACACCGAAAGATCAAGCGTGCTGGGGATAAAGTCCTCGCCGATGCCTTCCAACTTGTAGGTCTTCAAGATCGGGTCGGTCGGCATCTTGCCGGTTTTCCACGTCTCCAGCAACAGCGAGCCTTGAATATCCACGCCGACGATTTTGATGTCGGGCTTTTTCTCTTTCAAATAACGCGCCACGCCGGTAATCGTGCCGCCCGTGCCCATGCCGGTCACGAACACGTCAATCTTGCCGCCGGTCTGTTGCCAAATTTCGGGGCCGGTGGTCTCGTAGTGGATGGCTGGGTTGGCGGGGTTGTGATACTGGTTGCCCAAGATGGCATTGGGCGTTTCGCGCACCAGCCGCTCGGCCACTTTGTAGTAGCTGCGTGGGTCGTCCTTGTCTACGGCTGTGGGCGTAATCACCACTTTGGCCCCCAGCGCACGCAAGCGGCCAATCTTCTCGTTGCTCATCTTGTCGGGCATCACAAAGATGCAGCGGTAGCCTTTAATCGCTGCAACAATGGCGAGGCCCATGCCGGTGTTACCGCTGGTCGCCTCCACAATCGTGCCACCCGGCTTCAGCCGCCCGCTCTTCTCGGCATCCTCAATAATCGAAACGCCAATGCGGTCTTTGACCGAGCCGCCGGGGTTGAAGAATTCGACCTTCGCCAGCACGGTGGGCGCAAGGCCGCGCGTCACTTTGTTCAACCGAACCAAAGGCGTGTGGCCGATGGTGTCGAGGATCGAATTGCGCACATCGGGGTAAGTGGTCATGGGTTTATTCTAAGTCTCAGTCATGTAAGATTCTGCTGAAGTCACCTCAAAACGGAGCACGATAATCATGACAAAGAACTCAGCAGGTCACATGGGCCAGAGCATGAATGCCGAAACCTTCGCAAACCGTGAGCAGGATTGGCGCAATGGCGCTATCGTCTATCAAGTGCTGGTAGATCGGTTTGCGCCTTCAGCCGATCTGGATGCCAAGCGTGCGCTTTACCCGGCCCCCAAAATGCTGCGGGGCTGGGCGGAGGTGCCCACGCGCGGCACAGACCTGCCCGATGCTGGGCTAAACACCCATGAACTTGATTTTTGGGGCGGCGACTTTGCCAGCCTGCGCAGCCAGCTTGGCCATGTGCAGCAACTCGGCAGCGATGTGTTGTATTTGAACCCGATTCACCTCGCTTACACCAACCACAAATACGACGCGCTGGACTTCCAGAAAATTTCCCCGGAGTTTGGAGACCGCGAGGCGCTGATGGGCTTGATGGCGGATGCCCATGCGCGTGGGATGAAGGTGGTGCTGGATGGGGTGTTCAATCACATGGGCCGCAACGCCCCGATTTTTCAGGATGCGCTGACGAACCCCGCCAGCCTTTGGCGAGACTGGTTTGCCATTGGCCCCCAATACGATGGTGGCGCACGGTATTGGATCGGCGTTCAAAACCTGCCGGAGCTTAATCTGGAGAACCCCGCCGTGCGAGGCTATCTCTACGAAGACGCGGACTCTGTGGTGCGCAGCTATTTGCGCGAGGGTGCCGATGGCTGGCGCTTGGACACCGCCTATGAGCTGGGCTACACCTTTCTGCGCGACCTGACACGCGCGGCGCATGAAGAAAAACCCGGTTCGTTGATTGTGGGCGAGATCGTCAACTATCCCGGCGAATGGCTGCAATCTATTGACGCCGTCATGAATTTCAGCCTGCGCCATATTGTGTTGGACACAGCTTCAGGCGCCATCCCACCCGCAACGGCGGGGCGCATGGCGGATCGGTTGATTCATGACGCGGGCATCGAACCGATGCTCAAATCGTGGATGGTGATTGACAACCACGACATCCCGCGCATTGCCACGCAGGTTCCCAACACTGCTCAACGCCGATTGGTGCAAGCGTTGCAGTTCACGCTTCCGGGTGCCCCCAATATTTACTACGGCAGCGAAGTGGGCATGACCGGAGGCGGAGACCCTGAGAACCGTGGGCCGATGCGCTGGGACTTGGTGCGCGACGACAACCCGGAATTGGTGTGGATCAAGAAGCTAATCGCTCTGCGCAAAGAGAACCGGGCCTTGCGCATCGGGAATTTCCGGCTCGTCGAATCGGATCGGTTGCTGGCATTTGAGCGTTACACCGACCGGGCGCTGGACACGGTGGTTGTGTTGGCGAACCCATCTGGCACGGCGGTGACCGAACGCATCATGATCGCCAATGCTGGCTTGATGGATGACACGCCCATGACCGATGTAATTGGCACGGCAGACGCACCCTCTGTTGCTACAGTCGGAGCAGGCTTTATGACAGTGACGGTGCCTGCCGAAACGGCTATGGTGTTGATGCCCCGCGAATGTTCGTTGGGCGGATACAGCCGCTACAAGCGGGTTCGCTAAAAATCTTTCTCAACAGGGACGACATCCCTATCAGGGATGTCGTCCCTGCCACTTACCCCGGCTGAATCACTTTGCGCCGAATCACATCCAGCGTTTGCAGCGCGGTTAAGTTGCGTTGGGTGTAGCCGTATTGCAAATAGTCGTTGGTGAACCATGCGCTCTTGTTATCGGGTGGGAAATTGAAATGAAAGCCATCGCCATTGCAGCCGCCGTTGGGCAGGCGCTCCACAATTTGGCGCAGGTTTAGCAGTGGCACTTGGTATTGGCCCGCAATCGTCGCAATCTTGCTGTTGATGAAGCCACAAGGTGCGTTGTTGTCGCGGCATTCCAAATCATCGGCCTTCGTAATCAGCACCGGAATAATGCCGCGTTGTATGGTGTACTGCACGATCTGGCGATAGCGTTCCTCAAACGTTTGCCAACTGTGCTGGTCGCCCGTGCCTAACAAAATAAGGGCCACACTGGGCCGAGCATTGTTGTAGGCGCAGGCCAAATTCGTATCGCCACAGTCGCCGCCTTCTAATATTTTGGCGGTGTTAAAACCGCCTTTGGCAGCTGGGCTGTTTTGGGCAAAGCTGCCCTTAAAAAAATCTACGGTGCTTTGCAAATACGGGTAATTGCCCAGGTTGTAATTGCCCCAATCGAACGGGGCGAAGAACTGCGGGTTATCGGTGTTGCTATCGCCCACCAACACCACACCGTTGGCGCGGTTGCCGAGGGCCTGGCCGCTGCGGTAAATCTCGTAGACCCGTGCCGACATATCCGAGAGATACGGATATTCCAGCGGGCCGACGGGGATAGGCGTGGGGATATTAGCAATAGCGGGGTCGGCTGTAGCCAACACCGTCGCGCCGCCAATCGCCACATATTGCGCCATCACCCAGCCCTGCGTGCCGTTGGGCGTGATGACGCGCAGCCAGGTTTGGCCCGCCACCTCGCCCAAAATTTGCAGCTCGGTGTCGGGGCCTAGCTTGGTGATGATGGCCGCCTCGGTGCTGGGCTGTTCGCGCAAGCGCACGCCACCGGCATCGGGCAGCACCTTGCCCTGCGTAACGCCTTGCGTGGCGTTGGATGGCAGCGCACGCGGTTCATCGGTGGCGCGCGGCGGGGCCACAAAGCTGGCGGGCGGGATGTCGAGGGTTTGGCCCAGACCCAACCGATCGGGATTAACGTGCGGATTGGCCGCGATGATTTGATCGAGCGTGACGCCGAATTTGACGGCGATGTCCCACATCGTATCGTTTTGCTGCACGATGTATTGCTGGGCGATGGCAGGCGCAGCGACCTCGGGCGTGGCGAAGATGGGTGCCAGCGTGGGCGCAACCGGTAGGGCCAGGGTGGGCTGCGGATACAAGGTGATGTTGACTTGAGGATTACCTGTGGGCGTAGTGCCGAACGAACGACCGCTAAACACAGCAACGATGCCCCCTACGAACACCATCAGTGCGGCACCCAATAACACCACCAGACCCAAGTTTGACTTGCGAGACTGCATTAAGAAAGATTGTAGCTGGATAGAATGCGCCAATATGAATCGCAGAAAAGTCTTGCTTGCGAGCTTTGTGGCCGCAACGGTGTTGCTGATGGCCTGCCAATCTTCAGCATCTAGTACCGACCCAGCGGGCGCGCCCAAAGTGGTGGAGCAGTATTTGCAGGCGCGGGTAAAAGCGGATGTGAACCAGATGATTGCGCTCTCGTGCGCGGCGTGGGAGAGCCAGGCTAAGGTGGAGGCCAGCACTTTTCAATCGCTAAAAGCCGAGATCGAAGGGATGACCTGCTCGGTGAGTGAGAGCAATGGCAGCAGTGCGTTTGTGGCCTGCCAGGGCAAGATCAAAACCACCTACAACGGCGAGAGCAAAGAACGCGATTTGGCTCAGCAGCAATTTAAGCTGGCCCACGAAGGCGGCGATTGGCGGATGTGTGGGTATAAGTAATTGCACACATTTTGGAGTGCAGGGTTTAGCCTAATGCCAGTGGGAATTGGCAAAACGAATGATCGCTGGTAGCCGCAGGCTTTAGACTGCGTTTGAAATAGGAGTAACTCTGACTGAAGCCGGGGCTTTTGTCGTTGTTTTTCATACTTCGAGGCGCAGTCTGAAGCCTGCGGCTACCATGCTTGAGTTATTGCTTATAGGCAAGGTCTAAAGGCTCCACTCCTTTCTGATCCTTTCTGAGGTTTGATGTTTTACAAAAAAGTGTTTGTGCTATGTCTTTTGGTTTCTTTGATAGGCTCTCGGATCGCCGAACCGCAACTGGCCCTCGCCCGCCCGCAAGCTGCTTTATCCGGGGCATGGCAAATAGAGACGATAGACCGGGCGCCCGGCAATGAAGACACCCCTGGCATCTTGCGTTACCCATCACTGGCCATAGGCAGCGACCGTGTGCCGCAGGTGATGTATAGCGCCGGGTTGGAGGAAACCAGTAACCCCCTGGTTTATGCGCGCAAAGATGGCTCGAGCTGGATTACACAAACCATTGAAGTTTTAGGCGAGAAGCCCAGTTTGGCATTGAGCAGCCAGCAGCAGCCCCGTGTAGCGTTTTTTGATTTTGCAGGAGATGAGACATTGGTCTTTCGCAACCTGGACATTGCAGGGGGATTCAGGCAAGTCATTACCACGTCTATTGGCTCACCTCAAGCCACAGCCGATTTAGTGATTAGCAGCGACGATCAAGCTCAAATTGTTTTTACACAAAAGGCGGCTGGCAACAACTTTGCGTTAATGTTGGCAACCCAAACAGTCCCAACCTGGACAGTGAATTCTGTGTTTACAAATGTGGGTAGCATTGCCTCCATCGCGCTGGATTCAGCAAATCAAGTACATCTCAGCTACGAAGATGCCCCCAGCCGCACTGTGAAATATGCAATGCGTACGCCCAGCGGCTGGTTAACCGAAACAGTAAGTGACCCCGACGAAAGTGTGATTAGGATTTTTATCCCAAGCAGCATTGCTGTGGATGCCAACATGACCCCGCACATTGTCTACGTTAGCTATTTGCGCCAGGAATTGCTATACGCCAAACGCGTGAATAACGTTTGGATAAAAGAAAAAGTGGCAAATGCCAATCTAGGCTTTTCGTTTGCCTTAGACAAAGACGGCAATCCACATGTCGCTTATATCCAGCCGGGCGCTCCTGCAAAACCTATTTACGCAGTTCGCACCAACAACACTTGGGTCACGTCAACAGTCTCTAACGACGACATTGTGTATATCTCGTTGGCCCTCGACCCCAGCGGCCAGCCCGCCATCGCCTACACCGAGTTCGACACCGGCAACCTAAAGTTGGCCCGCTTGTTGCGTGGGTTGGTTTACTTGCCGCTTGCGCGAAAGCCTTAGACCCCTGGCCCCGTCGCCTCGCTGCTGCTTCAGCAAAAATCTTCTGGCCCTTCGTTTCTTCGTTTCTTCGTGTTCAAATCCGCCTCACGCTTGCTATGCAAACAAACCTTGCCGCCCCTTCGTCACGTCCCTCTCGCCCCCCTCCTCCTTCTCGCCGCGCCCTCATCCAAACCGGCAGTTACTACCTGGCGTTTATTGCGCTCGGTCTCAGCGCTTCGATCATTGGGCCAACGCTGGACAATTTAGCGGCCCACACCGGCAGTACGCTCAGCGCGGTCAGTGGCCTATTTGTCACCAATGGGTTGGGCCGCATGACGGGGTCGCTGCTCAGCGGGCGCTTCTACGATCGACTGCGCGGACACCCCATCATTGCTACTGCACTGGCCCTTATTGCCCTTGCGCATTTTGCGTTGCCTACGCTGGGTGCATTGTGGTTGCTGCTGCTCACCGCTTTTGTGCTGGGTGCCGCCGAGGGCACGATGGATGTGGGTTGTAACACGTTGCTGATGCGTGTGCATGGCAAAAATGTGGGGCCTTTTATGAACGGCTTGCACCTTACTTTTGGCATCGGTGCGCTCATCGCGCCTCAAGTTGTGGTCGCCAGCCTCGGTGCTACAAACGATGTCTTCGGCGCCTTTTGGTTTATTTCGCTGTTGGTGGTGCCGCTAGCGGTATTGTTTCTCAGGCTCCCCAATCCCATCGCCCAAAGCGAGCATCCCGATGCGCACGCCCGCCCTTTCACTCAAACCGGGTTGGTGGCACTCTTTGCGTTGTTCTTCTTTTTATTTGTGGGTGTCGAGGCCTCACCTTACAGTTGGACTTTTAACTATGGCAAAGGGTTGGGGTTGGATGAAATTGGCGCAGGTGCATTGACCTCCACGTTCATCGGTGGCTTTACGCTGGGTCGGTTGCTGTCTATTCCCATCGCTACCCGCGTGAAACCCAGCAGAGTGTTGTTGTTCGATACGATTGGATTGTTCATAGGCCTGGGTTTGCTGTTGTTGGTGCGCGGGCCAAGCTGGCCCATGTGGCTCGGTCTCGCCATCGTCGGGTTTTCGGTCGCTTCCATGTTTCCCACTGCGCTGGCCTATGCCGAGCAACGCTTTGTCGTCACAGGCACCATTACGGGCATCTTCCTTGCTGCGTCCAACACAGGGGTCATGTTCTTCCCCTGGCTCATCGGCCAGTTCTTCGAATCCCGCGGGCCAAGTGTGATGACTATTGTGTTGTTGGCCGCCACGATAGGGACGGCGGTTGTGTTTGTGGTGCTAAATGGCGTGATGAAGCAAAGAGAGTGACTGGGGATTAGTGATTAGGGACTCAAGCATTCACCAATCCCTAATTCCTATTCTCCAATCCCTATTCCCCCACCACCGTCACCGGCCCAGCATCGGCATCAATCAACACCGAGATAACAAGCGGCCCGGAGCCAAACGCTGCGTTCACCCAGTCATCCCCATGGCGCATTAAATTGCCGCGCACCTCAATCAGCGGGTTCTTGCTGCGAATCTCCACAGGCAAGTGATCTGGCAGATACAACGTGGTTGGCCCTGGCCCATTCAGCAACAGCACCGTTAGCTTTTTGGTGCGAATATTGCGCAAGTCCACAGTCAAGTCATCGGCATGCCCTCTGAGGGTGAGCCGAAAAAGCCACAGCCCGCGCAAATCCAAATACGCCCGGCCCGTGCCCAACGTGCAGTTAAACCCCAGCAGCGCCGAGTCCGACACCGCCACATCCCAGGCCTCATCGGCCACGCCTAATGCCGGGGGTTCAGCCATCTGCTGAAACAGTTGGGCATAGCCGCTGCTGCCCCGCTCCACATAGTTTAGGCGCGGGGCTTGATTAGGCTCGGTGTAACGAAAGGTCGCGTCAATCAGCTTCTTGGCCCCGCCGTGCACATGCAACTGGCCGCTGGTCATGCGCAAATCCACCAACACTGCCGTGGCATCCAGGCGGCTTAACGTCCGCGCATCTGTGCGGGGCGTACGCAAACTGATGCAGCCTGTGCCTGCCCACATCAAGGCCACACTTAAGGTCACGTTCAGCCATCGTTCACGCAGCGCGTTCATCGTTTATTTTTACTACTTCTAGTCGTTACAGTAGACCTCTTGCAACGCTCCTACGAGCGCCGCGTGCGAATGGAATTTTGCAAGAGGTCTAGTTTAGGCCGCATCCAAAATCACATGAAAAGCATTCGATCTTTCGCCCTCCTCGTCTGTTTGTTGCTTGCGCTGGCTGTGCCTGCACAGGGTGAGGCGAACACAGTGGATCAAGCCAGCCAGCCACCCATCACCGATCTCTACATCACCCGCTTGCGCAGCCGCAGCTATGGCGGCGATGGCATCAAGATTGAGCAGACGTTGGCAGTGACCAAAGACTTCACCCGCACCCTCATCAGCTACACCAGCGATGGCCTGAAGCAATACGGCTTTATGAACATGCCAAAAGGCACTGCGGCTGGGGCAGGCCCCTTCCCCGTCGTGTTGGTGTTGCACGGCTATGTAAACCCGCGCGCTTACCGCACCACCACCTACACCGCCCGCGATGCCGATGCGCTGGCCCGCGCCGGGTTCCTCGTCATTCATCCCGACTATCGCGGGCATGGCCGCAGCGAGGATGGCCCCAACCTGTTCCGCACTGGCTATGCCATAGACGTGCTAAACCTGATTGAACAAGTGAAGCGCCTGCCGCAAGCCAAACCCAACGCGCTGGGCATCTGGGGCCACAGCATGGGCGGCGGCATCTCGCTGCGCGTGCTCACCGTTAA
>JAYTNY010000604.1:0-9916 GCA_043748055.1 Roseobacter sp. | reverse complement strand
AAGCAAAAATATCGGCAGCGCCGCAAACAGGTCGCCGCTGTAAAATCTCAGTTGTGAATACCAGTGCCAATAAAATAGTTAAGCTGACGAACGCGAGGTGAATGCAATGACACTGCCAGAAGTCCTTCAAGACATCTATGGTTTGGATGAACGCTTGCGCGTGTTGGAGCGCAGCTATGGCCTGCTATCAGAAGACTTGTATGCGCTCTATCGTCTCGGCGAGTTGGAGCAGACCAAAGACCTGATCCGCTGGGTGGGTTATTACGAGATGCGTCAGGAGCGCCAGACGGGCGCGACATATAATCAACGTTATGGTCAAAACGATTGAAATCCCCGTGGACTTGGCGCTTTACAAATTGCCCGAGGCCGTTCAAGCCCGATTGCAAGCGTTGTTGGATCGGCAGGATGCTGGCACGCGCTTGACCCTGACCGAACGCGCAGAGGCCGAAGGGCTGGTGGCGCTGGCCGAGTTTTTTACGTTGCTGAATCTGCGCGCAACCAACGCGAACAACCCGTTGCGTCTGGCCTAAATGCGTTACATTGCCGCCCCGCTGCGTCGCCAAGTTATTCAGCGTGCCGCCAACCGGTGCGAGTACGGCCAGTTGTCGTAAGACAACTCGTTGTCGCAAGAAGGTCAAGCCGCAACTTTTCACATTGACCATGTGATCCCAGTTGCCGAAGAAGGGGAAACCACCTTCGAGAATCTTGCTCAGGCTTGCGTGGCCTGTTCCTTGCACAAATCGGCCAAGCTCACCGCTCTTGACCCCGCAAGTGGCGAGGAAGCGCCCATCTTTAATTCGCGTCAGCAACTTTGGCACAACCATTTTGAATGGGACGATGTGCGTGTCATTGGCCTGACCGCAATCGGCAGCGCCACGATTGCGGCATTGCAAATCAATCGCCCCGTCATGCTGACGATTCGTTCCGAAGAAAAATTGCTTCAACGACACCCACCGCGCACATAACATCGGTCGCCGCAACAACGCCAGCGTGCCGCGCAGCAGCTTGTGGGTAACAGAGGTCGAGAGAGAAATTCTTTTCATGGGTCGGACGCAGCCGTTGACACGTCGCCCAGAAATAGCGCACACGCAATATTGCGACGTTGGCAACAAACTGCAACGTAGCATATAGACATGCTGCACTCACTGCATCAAACCAAGTGAGCAAGGCAACTTCAGCCTTTTTGTTTAGGAGATTGACAGAGCTATCAAAGATATTGCGTAGATGCCATGCTCGACATCGTGCAGATATTGCACTGAAGTCGTTTTGCGATCCATTACAACGCGCTGAGAGCGTTGCAAAGTTGTCATAAAGTTACCGTGTCGACCAGCTTGTTCGCTGAATCCAACGACTGACCTCTCTTCGCGTTTTGTCCAGGGCATCTAAGACTAAATGCCCGCTCTGATTACCTTAGGTTTTCACCACAAAGACACAAAGACACAAAGAACGCAAAGAAACCCTTTGTGATCTTCGTGTCTTCGTGGTTCAAATCCGAAAACCTGAGGTAATCAGATGCCCGCTATAGACTCAGCACTTTGCGATTCGCCCACGGCCGCGCCTGCTCCAACTGCCCCGCCAGGTTAAACAGCGTGGCCTCATCGGCATAGCGGCCCACAAATTGCATGCCGATGGGCAGGCCCGCGTCGTTCCAGTGCAGCGGCACGCTCATGGCCGGTTGGCCGGTGACGTTGAACATCGGCGTGTAAGGCGTGAAGGCAAACAGGTTCTCGGCCTGCGCGTCCACATTGCCAAAGGCTTTGATGAGGTGGCCTGCGTTCAACCGCACCAGCACATCCAACACGATCTTTAGACCGCGCGGCACATCCTGGCTGCCAATCAACGGGGGTGGCTCGGCTAGCGTTGGGGTCAGCAACACATCTATCGCATTCTCCTCAAACCACTGGCCCACTTTGCGGACGGCGTAGGCCAGCTCCCATTGCGCCATCACAAAATCGCCCGCGTTGTATTGCTGGCCCAGCAGCATCAGCACCCACGTCGCTGTCTCAAAGTCCTCGGTCTTGGGCTTGCGCTGGAACTGCATGTCAATCACCCGCAGCAGCCCCGCAAACTCGCCGGTCAAAATACGCGCAATGGCCCGCGAGACCGCTTTGCCGTCTACTGGCGGCGTGGATTCGATGACCTCGTGGCCCAACTCTTGCAGCAATGCCACCGTCGCCTTCAGGCCTGTCACGCAATCGTCTTTCACATAGTGGCCCATCAGCGGCGTGTGTGTAAACGCAATGCGCAGCTTGCGCGGCGGCGCACTCACCTCGGCTAAAAATGATGGAGGGTGTGGCGGGGCCACAAACGGCGCACCCGCATCCGGCCCGCTGGTGGCGTCCAACATCGCGGCGCTATCGCGCACACTGCGGGTCAGCACATGCTCGGCCTGGAAGCCCTGAAAGATCGCGCCATCAATTGGCCCGGTGGGGTTGCGCCCGCGCGAAGGCTTGAAGCCAAACAACCCGCAACACGAGGCCGGAATGCGCAGCGACCCCATGCCATCGCCGCCGCTAGCCAGCGGCACCATGCGCGTCGCCACCGCCGCCGCCGAGCCACCACTGGAGCCGCCCGCCGTGCGCGTTAAGTCATAGGGGTTGCGCGTAGGGCCAAATAGTGCTGGCTCCGTCACCGAGGTCAGGCCCATCTCCGGGGTATTGGTCTTGCCCAAAATGATGAGACCCGTGGCTTTGAAACGGCGCACCATCTCGGCGTCGTGTTCGGGCACATAGTTCACCGCCTGGTAAAAGCGGCTGCCCTTGCGCATCGGTTCACCCGCCAAATCCGATGTTAAATCTTTGAGTAAAAACGGCACGCCCGCGAATGACCCGGCTGCAAGCGGCTGCTCTGCCGCAGCCAACGCCTTGTCATACATCTTGTGAATCACCGCATTCACCTGCGGGTTCACCGCTTCGATGCGTTCTATGGCTGACTCGACCAACTCGCAGGGATGCACTTGTCCAGTGCGCACCAACTCGGCCAAACCCAATGCGTCGTAGTGTGTGTATTCGGGGAACAGGCTCATGGGGTGCTGTGTTAACCCATGCGCTGCAATTGGTCAACTGGCGTTGGAGGGGGCGCCACCGCCCGGCGTGCGCAAGGCGGCGGGGGAACAGCCGCAAGCGTAACTGTGACCTGGCAGGTTTGAGCGCTGCGCTGCTGACCCCAACGGTGCCAACCTGCCAGGTCTGCATCGGCGAGTTTGGCTTGCGTGCAAACCTGACAGGTTGGCGATCAGAATCGCCGAAACCTATCAGGTCTTATTTTCGCTTAACCAGGCTTCAACACCTCGCCGGTTGGCTTCATCACAAACCACACGCTGTTTACGTTCTGGCCTTTCAACTCGCCAGCGGCTTTGTCATCTACAAAGTAATACAGCGGCAGGCCGTTGAAGGTCACTTGCAGCTTGCCATCTTTGCGCGTAATCGTGCCGAGCAAGTCGGCCTTCACCCCGGTGCCGGCCACGGGCGCAAGCTCGGTCAACACCGGCGGCCAGGCCACGGCGCATTTGTCGTAGCACACGCTCTCGCCTTTGGGGTCTTTGGTGAACATGTAGACCGAGCGGCCCTCCCGATCCACCACGATGTCGCCCCATTGCGTCTTGCCTGCCGAGAGTTTGGCGATCAGCGGCAGGGCCTTAGCGATGGGCCTGCCCGTGGGCGAAAGCGCCCACCACACTTGGCCCACACCCTGGCCCGTCCAATCGCCAGCGGCTTTGTCTTTGATCCAGTAATACAGCGGCAGACCGTTGTAGGTCACTTGCAGCTTGCCGTCTTTGCGGGTGGTCGTGCCCAGCAGGCTGGCGCGCACACCCTTGTCGGCTTGGGGCTTGGCCTCGGTCAGCAGCGGCGGCCAGTTGGTGGCGCATTGGTCGTAGCACACGCTGGTGTTCTTGGTGTCTTTGGTGAACATGTAGAGCGATTTGCCGTTGGGGTCCACCAACGCCTCGCCCACCGGGGATTTGACCAGGCCGACATACGCCACCTGTGTCTTGACGATGCCGCCATCGGCGCTCATCACATACCAGACCTTGCCCACGTCCTGGCCTTTCACCTGGCCTGCGGACTCGTCCAGATACCAGTAATACAGTGGCAAGCCCTTGTAAGTGACTTGGGTGGTGCCATCTTTGCGTGCCGTGGTGCCCAATAGGTCTTGCTTGACGCCTTTGGCCGCAACGGGTGCGCCTTTGGTGAGCAAGGGCGGCCAGGCCACGGCGCATTGGTTGTAGCACACGCTGGTGCCGGGGGTGTCTTTGGTGAACATGTAGAGCGCGAAGCCTTTAGCATCCACAAGGACATCGCCTACTGCGGTCTTATTCAGCTTGACGGTAGCCGGGCCGTTCTCATCGGCATATCCATCAGCATGGGTGGGCTGCAAGGCTGCGGCGCTGCTGACGCACATCAGCAAGGTAGCCAGAAAAAGTTTAAGGTTCGTTCGTTTGGGGACAGACAACATGGTTGAGCAACCTCCAGTGGTGTTGCAAGATTAGGGCGCATCGCCAGAGGGCGTGGGGTGGCCAAACCACCAAGCCGGCTCCGTGATGCGCCAAAAGAAATACTTGAGCAGTACTGCGCCTCTGTTTGGGTAAACGGGTATGCCAACGTATTTGGATTCGTGAGCCGCATGCTAAAATCCGCGCCGCAAAGTAATACGGAGCAATGGGTTGACTGACGATGATGTGGCAACACAAAGCCACAGTGGAGCAACACTACATGAAGGCCCGCCGCTCAAATCAGAGGCTTCATAAGCCCAACCACGCAAAGCCGTTCGTCTGGGCCAAGCGTAATTCGTAGAGCGATAATGCGTACGGATTACGCATTACCAATCCCGTAAACCATACGTTAACGAGGTAACACAGATGAACGATTTTCTCGTCCGCGGCAATTTGGCCGCAGTAGACCCCGCCATCGCTGAGATTATTCAGCACGAACACGCCCACCAGTTTGCAAAGCTGCTGATGATCGCCAGCGAAAGCACCGCGCCCGCCGCCGTGCGCGAAGCCGAGGGCAGCGTATTGCAGAACTTGTATGCCGAGGGCTACCCGCACGCCGAGATGCACGGCAAAACCGAAGCCCAGTTGCTGGACTACGACAACCAAATGACGTTCTTCCGGCGCTTTGCAGACCGGCGTTACTACCGAGGCGCGGAATACAACAACCTGTTGGAGTCTTTGTGCCAACGCCGTGGCGCAGAAGCCTTCTGCCCGCCGGGGATGACACCTGAGCAGCTTTACCTAAACGTGCAACCGCTGGCCGGTGCGGTTGCCAACACCGCCGTTTATGAGGCGTTGGTGCAGCAGGGCGACACAGTGATGGGGCTTGATTTGCTGCACGGCGGGCATTTAACGCACGGTAGCCCAGTCAACCACAGCGGGCGACACCACCGCATCGTGTTCTACCGCGTCAACGAGCAGACCGAGCATTTGGATTACGACGAGATTTACGCCACAGCCATGCGCGAGAAGCCCAAGATGATCATCGCGGGCTTCACCTCGTATCCCCTCGCGCCCGACTTCAAAAAATTCCGCGAGATTGCCGATGCGTGCGGCGCGTATTTGCTGGCCGATATTTCGCACACGGCGGGCCTCGCCATTGCCGGGGAATATCCGAACCCGGTGGGCATTGCGCACGTCACCACGTTTACAACGCACAAGACATTGATGGGGCCACGCGGCGCGGTGATTATTACGACCGACCCAGAGTTGGCGAAGAAGATTGACCGGGCCGTGTTCCCCGGCATGCAAGGCGGCCCGCACATGAACAAGGTGGCGGGCATTGCCGTGGCGTTCAAGTTGGCGGTTACGCCACAGTTCAAGGCATTGCAACAGCAAATAGCCAAAAACGCCAAAGCCCTTGCAGCCGGTTTTCAGAAAGAGGGCCTGCGCGTGGTGCATGGCGGCACGAATACGCACATGGTGATCCTTGACACCAAGAGCGTGAAGTGGAACGGCCAACCGCTGATGGGCGATGCCGCCGCGCGCATCGTGGATATGGCCAACATCGTCTGCAACCGCAACACCATTCCCGGCGACCGCGACGCCACCCGGCCCAGCGCCTTGCGCTTTGGCGCAACCTGGGTGACGCAGCGCGGGCTGAAAGAAGCCGACATGAGTGAGATTGCCAGCGTGGTGGGTGATGTGTTGACCACCGCCCGCCCCTTCACGCTGACGACCGCAAAGGGCGCATTGCAATTCCGCGCCAAAGTGGATTTTGATGCGCTGGTGAACGGCGCAGAACGCATCAGTGCGTTGTGCGCCAAAGCAGGCGAGGATGTGGCCGTGCCGCGCGACAGCTACCCACACATGTGGGAGAGATTAGAGATTAGAGATTCGAGATTAAATGGACACGCAGCCCAATCTCCAATCTCGCCCAAGTCAGACTTGGGAAATCTCCAATCTCTTGAAATTAGCGGGGAGCACGCGCGGGCGTTTGTGCATTCAGCGTTTACATCGGATGTGGCGGCGCTGCTGGCCGAGGAGACGCAGCCTTCATGGTTGTTGGAGCGGGATGGCAAGCCCATGTCGCCAGCCATTGTGTTGTGTTTGGGGGATCGGTATCGCGTGGCGGTGCCAAACGAGAAGTTGAGCCGCGTGGCGCGTTGGCTGCGCGCCCTCAGCGATGGCTATGTAATTTTTGACGAGGCCGACCCGCAAGCCAAGCTGCCAGGGCCAGTGGTGGTGAAACAGGTAGGCAGCACAGGGTTTGATGCGGCGCAGATGCCAACGGCGATGGATGGGGCGAATGTGATGAGCGAGAAGCCTTACTTCATCGGCAAACAAGCTTAGTCAGGGTAGCCGCAGGCTTCAGCCTGCGCCTGAAATATGAGTGACTACGTGATGAGCCATGGCAAGACTTTCTTGCGCGGCGTATGCTTCTCATATAGGGCGCAGTCTAAAGCCTGCGGCTACCACCGGATTTTCTGAATGAGCGACGAACAACTGAAGCGCACTGCGCTGCACGAAACGCACAAGCAACTGGGTGCAAAGATGGTGCCATTTGGCGGCTATGACATGCCGGTGTGGTACACCACCGTGTTGGAAGAACACAACGCGGTGCGCGGCGGTCAGAACCGCTTAGCAGCGGGTTTGTTTGATGTGAGCCACATGGGTGTTTGGGATGCACGCGGGCCAAATGCCGCATTGTTTTTGGATGCCATCACCACCAACGATGTATTGGACATTGCAGTGGGTGGCTCGCAGTACAGCTATTTGCTGGATGACAACGGCGATGTGGTGGACGACATCATGCTGTATTGCGTAGAGCATGAGCGATATTTGATCGTCGTGAATGCATCGAACAACGACAAAGACTGGGACTGGGTCAGCGGTTGGAACAACGGCGCACACGCCATCAAACCGCCCCAATGCACTCTGCGCGATTTGCGTACAGAAAGCAGTGGCAACGACCAGCGTGTAGACATTGCGCTGCAAGGGCCTGCCTCGTTGCAAACACTCGTCACGCTCGTAGGGGCGAGGCATGCCTCGCCCCTACAACAGTTGGCCCGAACAGATGTAATGGCGGCAACGCTGGCTGGGCTGGATGTGTTTATCTCGCGCACGGGCTACACGGGCGAGAGTGTGGCCTATGAAATTTTTGTGCATCCCGATCATGTTGTTACGTTGTGGAATGCGATTTTGGCGGCGGGCAAAGAGCTGGGTGTGAAGCCGTGTGGATTAGCCGCCCGCGATTCGTTGCGCACCGAGGCGGGCCTGCCGTTGTATGGGCATGAATTGGCCGGGCCGCTGAACCTTGCGCCGTACCATATTGGGTTTGGGGGTTACGCAAAGGCGTACAAGCCATTTTTTGTGGGCAAGGCGGCTTACGTTGCCAAAGCGGCGCAGGCCAAGCAAAAGCTCAGCCGCTTCAAGTTTGGCAAGAAAGGGGTACGCCCGCCGAAGCAAGGCACGGGCGTGTTGGATGCCGGCGGCAACTCAATCGGCACAGTAACCAGTTGCGCCCAAGACAGCGAAGGCCTGTTGTTGGGGCTGGCGGTGTTGAACCTAAGCATTGGCGCGAAAGATGGCACGCCGATTTATTTTGCGGCGAGGCCAGGTGCGCCGCTGGACGAAGCGATTGTGTTGACGCGTTTCCCCAAGCGAAAGTAGCGCAGCAAGCGCCTAACGCGCTTTGTGTACCCCAGCCGTTGGGCAAACGTTGCGGCACAGGTCGAACGCGTCGCTAAAATCTTCGGCTATGAACACCACAATTGCCATCAGCAAACGCTACAAATTCGCCTTATTGTCATTGTGCTTTATGACGTGCGTCGCCGTGGGCATGGTGGCGACGCGGATCGTCATCACGCGCCAACTGGTGTTTATTGGCTTGGTGTGGAATTTGTTTCTGGCCTGGTTACCACTGGTGTTTGCGTTGGCGGCGGCGCATGCACGCAAGTGGCTGGTATGGGTGGCACTCACTGGGGCCTGGTTGCTGTTCTTCCCCAACGCGCCGTATATCCTCACCGACATCATTCACTTTTACCCACGCGACCATGCGCCGTATTGGTATGACTTGGTGCTGATTCTGTCGTTTGTGTGGACAGGGTTTCTGTTGGGCTACCTCTCGCTCTACGTCACCCAGAAACGCGTGACGCAGTTGTTTGGCTCGGTGGTGGGCTGGGGCTTTACGCTGGTTTCGCTGGCGCTCGGCAGCTTTGGCATTTATCTGGGTCGCTTCCAGCGTTACAACAGTTGGGATGTGCTAACCCAACCCTGGGATTTGGTCTACGATATTTATGACCGCGTGCGCCATCCGTTTTCGCACTGGCGCACCTATGGCGTGTCGCTGTTGTTTCTGGTGCTCATGCTTGGCATTTATTTAACGATGTATGCGTTTGCGCATTTGCCCAAAGAGCAAGAGAGGAACTAGACCTCTTGTAAAAGTTCGTAGGGGCTGGTCTGAGACCAGCCCCTACTTTTTAATCGTACGGATTTTGCAGCGGCTTGCCCGCTTTACAAAGCGGGCAACTGTTTGGCTCCCACATTTCAAACGCGCGCATTGCAGGTGCCACCACTGGGATTCGGTGTTTTGAAAAATGTTCGGTGGCCTTGTTACCCAACAGCAGCAATGCGCCTACCACTTGCACCGATGCACCTGCCTCTTCCAGCTCGGCCACCGTTGCCCGCACCGAAGAGCCTGCGCTGATGACATCATCAACAACGGCCACTCGCTCGCCTGCTGCTTGCTTGCGCTGACCTTTCGGCAGCCGATACACCGCTTGATACAACCCATTCCCATCGCTCGGCCTGAAGCTCTCTGTGCAATAGAAATGCAGGCCCAAGCGTGATGCCAGTGCTTGCGCGACAAACGCGCCTCCAAGCAAAGGCCCGCAAATCGCCGTTACATCGTGCTGCTGGATCAGTTCTGCCAAAGCCGCGATGTCTGGTTCTATTTTTTGCAGATCAACAAACCACGCGTCTAGGTCAATCCACACATCCGAATGCAGGCCAGATTCGAGCAAAAAATGCCCGTGTCGAATGGGCAGTCGCTCAATATTCATATCCGTCGTTACGCCCGCACCACCGAGCCGCACGGCGCGTTCTTCAACTTCAGAATAGTTGCCAGCGAACACAGCGGCGCAAGCTCTACTTCAAGCTCACCCTCTAATTCGCCACCCGCCATCGCCGCCAATTTTTGGAAGGTGGGTTTCATGTTGCCCACCTCGTGCAGCGCACCCTGATCGGCAACCCAGGTAAACGGGAAGATGGCGGGCAGAGGAACCGGCACGCACATACCGTGGTAGACGCGGGTTTTATTTTGCCCTATCGGTTCAAACTCAAAGCCCCAATATTCACCAAACGGCGGTTGGCCGTTAACGCCGCTGAACCACACAAACGCAGTGTTGAGTTCATATACAACAACAGTAGATTTCGTGGGGTACTCCATGCGTATTTTTTGGATGGCTTTGAACTGAGAGCCGA